>DASXJE010000205.1 GCA_036497565.1 Mycobacteriales bacterium | reverse complement strand
GGCCTACTGGATCAACACGTTCACGACGATCAAGGACAACGACAAGCTCGCCGCCTACATCGAGCTCGCCGGCCCGGCCATGCGGGCCGCCGGCGGACGCTTCCTGGCCCGCGGCAACCCGGCGCACGCCTTCGAATCGGGCACCACCGAACGGACGACGCTGATCGAGTTCCCCAGCGTCGACGAGGCGGTCGCCGCCTACCGCAGCCCGGCCTACCAGGAAGCCCTCGCGGCGCTCGGAGACGGAGCCGAGCGCGAGATCCGGATCATCGAAGCGGTCTCCTAGCCCGGATACCGCATCCCCCGCGTGCACTGAACGGGTATCAGCGTCGGGACTCAACCCTCCTTTCAGTATGGCTGCGGCGCGCCGGGCCATCGGCGGCCGAGCCGCATGTGAGGGAGGGATCCCTATGCGGATCCGGACGATGTTGGCCGCACTCATGGCGATTTGCGGAGCCGGCGTATTTCTCGCCGCGGCTCCGGCGAGCGCGTTCGATTCAGCGAGCTTTCAGACGATCTACCGCCACTACGACGGCAGCGTCGGCAGTCCGGCCGGCGGCTTCGCCACCTGTCCGACCGGGACGAAAGCGGTGTCGGCCGGCGGCAGCAATGCCGTGCTTTCCGACCTGACCCTCAGCCTCGATGGCCTCAGCGCCTACTCCATCGGAACTCCGATCGGGGCGGGGGCGCCGTACACCGTGGTCCAGGCGACCTGCGTGCCGGCCGGACAGGTCAGCCATGCGACCCTCGTCCATGTCGCGATCCCGGCGGCCCCAGGCAACATCTTCCGCGCCAACCTCTCCTGTCCACCGGGGACATCGGCCTTCGGCGGCGGCGGGTACTTCACCGCGGCCGACGGGTCCCTCTCACCGGGTGCCCGGCTGTACGCCGACGCCCCCACTGCTGACGGTAGAAGCTGGCTGTTCCGGGCGAAGGGCCTGTCGGCCAGTCAGATCGTCCACGCGACGGTTCGATGCGTCCCTCCGGTCGCGCCTCCGCTTGGCCACTTCTATTCGGTCGTGACCGTGTCCAAGAACGTCGCGTTCTCAGCCAGCGGCACCAGCGGCACCGCGGTTTGCCCGACCGGCGCGAAGCCGGTCTCCGGTGGCGCCTGGTGGACGACGTCCTCCGGGGCGATCGACGAGCTCGCCTCCCTGACCTCGTCGGAGTCGATCCACGGCCCCGACGCGTGGCAGGGAGTCGGCGTCGGACACAACGGCGACACCCTGCACGTGATCGCGCGGTGCGCGAACACGATGACGGTCGTCGTCATCGGGCACCTCTGACCGTTCGATCAGGTCAGCGGCTTGCCCTGCCGGTAGAGCCAGTTGTGGAAGAAGGGCGTCAGGTTGCGGTGCGAGACCCGCTCGGCGAAGGCGACGAACTGCCCGACCTGCGCGTTGCCGTAGCGGTGCGCCACGAGCCACCCCCGCATGATGCGGAAGAAGGTATGGTCACCGACCTTCTCCCGCAGGGTCTGCAAGGTCCCGGCGCCGCGCTCGTAGACCGAGTTGGAGAAGATCTGATCGGCGGCGCCGGGGTTGGCCGGCGGCGGGTTCCACACGGAACTGCTGGCCGGCTCCGCAAGCAGCTTCTTCAGGTGCTCGGCACCGGTCGTCCCACCGGTGTGCTCGTCCCACAGCCAGGACGAGAACTCGGCGAAGCCCTCGTTGAGCCAGATGTCGCGCCACCGGGCGAGGGTGACGTCGTCGCCGTACCACTGATGGGCCAGCTCGTGGGCCAGGGTGAGCTCGTCGGGCGCGGAGTCGAACACCGGACGGGTGGCGGTCTCCAGGGCGTAGCCGACGTTCGG
>DASXJE010000204.1 GCA_036497565.1 Mycobacteriales bacterium | reverse complement strand
GGCGACCTTCAGCTGGTCGCAGGAACTGCCGTCGCTCCGGCTGCCGATCCGGGGCGCCAGCGAGGGCGGATACACCGGGTATCGGGTGCGGCTGCCGCTGACCGTCGCCGCCCTCGCCTGGCTGTGCGACGAGCAGGAGTGCCGGTCGGTCGTCGGCGACGCATTCGCCGACCAGACGTGACGGCGTAGGGCCGCGGCGCGGCGTCTTCGGCGAACCGTCTCGTCGGGAGTGCCCGGGCGCTAGGGTGAGCCAACTTCGGGCGAACAGGGATGGCATGGCCGCTGGCGAGGTCACGTCGTACGCCGTTCGGCTGCGTGATGCGCTCAGTGCCGGCGCCGACGCCCAACTGCAGAGCGAGTTGACGCAGTTGGTTGCGGCCGCCCAGTCATTGGAGGCGGCGCTCGCCGGCGACCCGCTGTCGGTTGCCGCGGCGCAGGCTGCGTGGGAATCGGCCCGTGACCAGATCGCGGGCCACCTCGCCGACTTCCTGCTCGGTGTGCTGGCGGACGTGCCCGGGCTCGCCGGGCTTGCCGACGACCTCGGCGACATCGCCACCAGCGGCATCCACGGCGAGGTCGACCTCGGGCCGGTGCACCTGTCGGTGGCGTCGTCGACCCTGGTTGTCCAGCCGCCGACGTTGCCCGACGGGACGGTTCCGGCGCCGATCCCGGTCGGTCCGTTCGAGGTCGGCGAGATCGCGGCGTCACTGTCCTCGCCGTTCGGTGGCGGCCTGCCCGGTGGTGGTTCGATCGTGCGGCTGCCCGGCGCGGGCGGTTACGGCGGCACGCTCGAGTTGCCGCTCGGCCCGGCGCAGGTTAGTGCTGCGGCGGTGCTGGCCACGATCGACGGCGAGCCGTCTTTCCTGGCGATCCTCGGAATCGCCTTCCTGCCGCCGATCCAGCTGTCCTTCGGCTTCTCCCTCGACCGCGTCGGTGGCATCGTCGGGGTCAATCGCCGCGCCGATACCGACGCGCTGCGCGCGGCCGTGCGCACGGGCACGGCCGGTGACGTGCTGTTCGCCACCCGGCCACCGGCTTCGCCGCTGGCGCTGGTCACCGCGGCCGATCATCTCTTTCCGGCCCACCCGGGGACCCATCTCGTCGGCCCGTCGCTGCGGGTGTCGTGGCTGTCGTTCGGACCATCAGGCAGCCTGTTGTCGCTCGACCTCGGCGTGGTCGTCGAGATCCCGACCGGCAAGGTCGTCATCCTCGGCGTCGCCCGGGCGGCGATACCCGGCCTGGACTTCGTGCTCAACCTGCGCCTCGATCTGCTCGGCGAGATCGATCCGGTGCAGGAGTTGGTGTCGATCGACGCCAGCCTGGTCGACAGCCACGTACTCGGCATCTTCGAGATCTACGGCGACGCCGCCATGCGGTTCAGCTGGGGGTCGAACGGTTACTTCGTCGTGTCGGTCGGCGGCTTCTATCCGGGGTTCAATCCGGAGCCGGCGCGGATACCCGCGATGCGCCGGGTGGGGCTGGCCATCGACAACCCGATCTCGATCATCGACATCCGGGTCGAGGGTTACTTCGCGATCACCTCCAACTCGGTGCAGTTCGGCGGTCGGCTCGAGGTCGGCATCGACCTCGTCATCGAGGCGCACGGGTTCGTCCAGGTCGACGCGATCGTGCAGTTCCGGCCGTTCCACTTCGAGGCGAAGATCTCGGCCGGCTTCGACGTATCGGTGGAGGGCTTCAGCTTCGCGTCGGTGACCCTGGACGGGTCGATCGCGGGACCCGGCCCGGTCGTCATCCATGGGTCACTGAGCATCGACGTGTTCCTCTTCTCGATCTCCTGGGACCAGACGTTCACCCTGGGCAGCGGGCCGTCGGACACGCTGCCGACCCCGCCGCGACTTCTGGACGTGGTGGCCGAGGAGTTCGGCAAGCCCGCCAACGTGCATGCCGGCAGCGTCAGCGACCCGGACGTCGTCCTGGCGCCGCGGCCGGGCCGGGACTCGGTCGCCGCCGTACCGCCGACCGGCACCCTGCGGGTCGAACAGACCCGGGCTCCGCTCGGGCTGCTCATCGAGCGGGTCGACGGCCGACCGTTGGACGGTGGCCAGGGCGTCGTCGTGACCACGGCCGGCGCCGACGTGACCGAGCGGTTCAGCCCGGGCAGCTACGTCATCCTCACCGCCGCCGAAGCGGTCAACCGGCCGCCCTTCGACCTGCTGGCGAGCGGCCGGGAGCTGTCACTACCCGACCCGCCCCCGTTCGACCCGGTGGCCGAGACCCGCAAGGTCGAGCAGATCGTCATCACCGGTGGCCACCGCCACGTACTCACCGGTGAGGTGCTGGCGCTGGGGGACATGGCCGCGCTCACCGACGCGGCCCGCCGCCCGCCGACACTGAGCGATCCGACGTCGATGGTGGCGGTGGATCTGGAGGAGTGGACCACCGTCGCGGGTGGGACGTTCAGCAGCGCCACCGCCGCGCACCAGTCCGCGCGGTACAACGACTCGGTCGCTCTGGCCGCCATCGACGCCGCGGCGCCGGTCTCACTGGCAGGGGTGGTCTGAGTGGCCGCCACCTACTTCTCGCGGGCCGAGAAGGCGTTGCGGATCGGAGCCACCACCGTCGTCGCCGGCCGGCTGCAGAGCACGGTGCCGGTCGGCATCGCCGACCTCGCGAACCCCGCGGATACCCGGTCGATCGACACCGACTACGAACTGTTCGGCCCCGGTCACGTCCAACGGCTCGCGGTCGGCGCCATCGTCCGGCGCTTCCCGGCGCCGGGCTCGAGCGACGCCGAGCAGCCCAAGGTGGCACTGATCGAGTTCTCCGCCGTCGACCTGCCATGGCGCTACACGCCCCGGGCGGCCGCCGGCGCGGTGTTGCGCCCGTGGCTGGTGCTCGTCGTCGGCCGTCGTACGCCGGACGAGATCGTCCTGCGCCCGGACGGACAGGTCGGCCTCGGTACGGCGACCCAGCAGGTCCACGCGCTGGCCGACTCGTCGCAGTGGGCGCACGTGCACGACGTCGACGGGCGCCGGGTGGCGCGGCTCCTGTCGCCGGCGCCGTTCGCACAGGAGACCGAATACGTCGCGTGCCTGGTGCCGGCGTTCACGGCGGACGGGGCCGACGCCTGGACGGGTACGGCGCCGGTCACCTGCCCGTGCTACGACACCTGGACGTTCCGGACCGGGCCGCTCGGCGACTTTCCCGAACTCGCCGCGAAGCTGCACAAGGCCGACCTGGCCGCGATCGACGCAGCCGGCGGGACGCCGTTCGGCAGAGCCGACGTCACCTATCTCCGGCGCGGCCCGGGGGATCCGGACAGCTGGCTGCTCAGCACCGCCGGCGCGCTGCGGCTGCCGGCGGACCCGGTCGGTGGGCCGGATCCGGCGGACCAGCCACCGCCCCCCGACGTGACGATCGAGACGACTCATCTCAGCGACCGCATCGTCACCCCGGACGGCCGCGGCGTGGTGACCGCACCGCGTTACGACGCGCCGTTCGCGACACTCGTCGACCAGGAGACGTTCACCGCCGGCGGGTGGATCGATGAGCTGCGGGGCGACCCGCGGCCTCGTGGCGCGGCCGGGCTCGGTGCCTGGAACGCGATCGAATGGCAGGACCGGATCGCCGACGCCGCGACCACCAAGCTGGCCGGTCTATCCGTCGCCGACGACCGCATCCGTCACGTCGCCCTGGGAGTCGAGGCAAGTCGCTCCGTCTGGCGCCGCCGGGTGCCGACGCTCGCCGCCGCGGCCGATCTGCTCGCCGTCCTCCTCCCCGTGCTCGGCCGGTTGCCGACCGATGGGGGAACCGTCCTCGACGCGGTCGCCGGCCACACTCCGGGCCTGTGCCGTGCATTGTTCTCGTCGGCGGCCCGCCGCGCGCTGCGTCCCGGACCGGCACGCACCGCCCGCGCGGCCGATGGTGCCGCCGATCTGGGCGCCGTACTCCGCAGTGCCAACCGGTGCCCGGCACCCGCCGACGACCCGGCCGACATCCCGCCCCGGCGCGACGTCGACCCGCGCCGGGTCGAGGAGGCGACGAAGACCGCCGTCGAGGCCGCAGCCGACGGCGACGAAGACCTCGCCGGTCGCATTCTGGACCGGCTGCTCGGCGCCGGTCGGCCGCCCAGTCCTGCGGATCTCACCGCGGCGCTGCTTGCGCTCGCCCCCGGTAAGGACGGCCGGCCCGATCGGGCGGCGGTGCAGGCGTTTCTCAACACCCAGGAGCATCCCGTCCCCACCACTCAGGTCTCGGGGTGGACCGGCTGGGTCGACGAGTTCGCGCCGCCGACACCGTGCGAGCCGGTCGACCTCACCGGGCTCGCCGGCGCCGTCGCCGGGGCCGTCGACCCGACCGTCGAGCAACCGCCCGCGGTGCTGCGGGTGCTGGCGACGCTTCCCGGCCGCACCGGCATCGGCCCGGTTGAAGTCGAACCGGAACTCGACCTGCCGCTGTGGAGCTTCCTGTCGGCGTCCGCTCCGGACTGGATGCTGCCCGGCGCCGGTGACCTGATCGAAGGCGACGTGGTCGCCCTGGCGACCAACCCGGCGTTCGTCGAGGCGCTGCTCGCCGGTGCCAACCAGCAGACCAGCGGCGAGCTGCGCTGGCGCAACATCCCGCTCGTCACCCGCTGGTCGCCGCTCCGCAAGTTCTGGCAGCGCAGCTCCGGCCAACTCGACATCCTCCCGATCAAGAACTGGCCGCAGGCGCAGCCACTCGGCGGCCCGGCGCTCGTCGACGGCGGCCACGCCGCGGAGGCCGTGGTGGCCTTCAAAACGCCGCTCTTCCGGCGCTATCCCTCGACCGTCGTCTACCTCTACGCCGCCGACGCCGCGTTCACCCCACCCGGAGCGGGGGACGTGCTCGTCGACGCCAACCGGGTCGAACACGTCTTCACCGGCACCATCGGCTCCGACATCACCTTCTTCGGTTTCCCCATCGACCCGGGCAAGCTGGCCGACTACTGGGTCGTGCTGGAGGAACCACCGGCCGGCTACCGCTTCTTCGAGCAGAGCGCGGCGCTCGTCGCCGACTCATCCGCGGCCAACTACGCCTTCAACCGCTTCGCACTCCCCGTCCGGGTCCTGATCGGGCCGCTGCTATGACCACCGTCGAGGTACTCGCCCCGCTGCGGCTCGAAACCCGATTCGTGTCGCCGGCCGACCGCACGGACGAAGTGCCCCAGTGGCTGTTGCGGATCCGCGTCTACCCCGACGAGTTCTCGGTGCCCCGCACCGTCGTACCACCGTCGCCCGACGAGCTCGACCGGCTCGTCGAGGCCGTCGGAGCCATGGCCGCCGATCCGCCGATCGACGAAGCGGCGGCATTCGCCCGGTTCGCGGCCGCGGTGGGCGCCGGACGCGGTCTTGGTCTGTGGCGGCGTTGCGTAGTTGCCGACGGCGCTGGCGGCCTGACGGTCGACCGCACCGATCAAACCGAGCCGTCCGGGCTGCAGGTGCACGGCGTGGTCGGCCTGCCGACGCAGCTGCAGGTGTGGTTCGTCTACGCCGACGGCACTCGGCAACCCGCTGCGACGCTCGCACTCGACCTCGCAGGCATCGCCGCCGACCTCGACATCACGTCGTTCGCCGGCTCCGCCGAAATCGCCGCCGGAACTCTGCCCGACACCTGGTGGCTGTCCTACCGGCGCGCTGTGGAGGTCGGCCTGGCCGTCGATATCGACATCGGCGCCGACCCTCCCGCGCTCGATGCCCTCGTCGTACTCGGGGTGGGGGACACCGACGCCGCCGACCTCGTCGACGCGCACAACGCCGCCGCGGCGTTGGCCGTCCTGGCGCCCGGTACGCCGACCAACAGCGTGGAAGGTGAGCCGACCACCGACTTCGGTACCGACGCCGATTCCGTCTACCCGTTGCTGCACCTCGACCCGGCTGCGCAGGAGTCCACCGGGTCCGTGCTCACGGCGCTGACCGGCCGGCTCCCCGCGGACGCGCTTCCGATGCTCGGGGGAGACCTGGATTTCCGCGAGCCCGGATCCCTTGCGGTGCGAGGATTCTGGCCGGTGCTGTGGGGCCGGGCGTTGCGCGACGTCGTCACCGGCGACGAGCCGGACATCGATCTGGCCCGGTGGGCGAGCCGCTACCTCGCAGTCGAGGGTCCGCGACCGGCGATCCGGATCGGTGAGCAGCCCTACGGTCTGCTGCCGACGTCGGCCTTCACGTCGTGGGTGGCCGATCCCGGCGATCCCCTGACGCCGGTCGAAGAACGCGTCCTTCGTTGGGCGCTGGCGTGGTGCGCCGGCGCGGCGGCCGCGGCCGAGGCGGCTCACCCGTGGGTCGACGACGCCGACACCGACGCGTTGCTGGATGTGCTCGGGCTGCACGCACCCAACCGGCACTGGCAGGTGCGGCCGGTGGCCGACCTCGTCGCCGTACAGGTGGCTCGAATCATGGCCGGGATGGAGCCGGTCACGTTGACCGAATGGGACACCGACACCGCGGTGAGCTGGCGCAACTGGCCGGCTCCTGCCTTCCCGATCGCCGCCGCCGCCCACGCCGGCCCCGTGCCCGGCCCGCCCTCCGACGCGGTTGACGACCCGGAGCGCCTCAAAGAGCTGTGCACGATGGACCCGGAGCCGCTGTATTTCCAGGGTTTCGACAAGCTCGGCCTGGTCGGACACCTGTTCCGTGAATCGCTGATCGCCGCGCGCGCCGTGGTCGGCGAGGCGATCACACGTTGGCAGGACGCCGGCTTCGTCGATCTCGCCCAGCCGCTGCCGCTCGACGACGAGAACGCCTACCGCACCTACGTGATGCGCGGTGGCGAGTCGTCGGTGACCCAGCTGGAGACGGCGACCGACGGCAACGGCGAGCTGGTCGCCACGCGGTTCCGCGAGGTGCAGAAGGCGCTCGTCGCCGTCGCCGACCTATGGGCGGACCAGCACGACGCGTTGTTCCGGGCGACGCTCGCGGCACTCGATACGGCAACATTCCGCGTCGATCCGTGGCTGACGGGGCTCGCCGAGCGTCGCCTGCGGGGCATGATCACCGACGGCGCGCCGTTCCTGCTCGGCGCCTACGGGTGGGTGGACGCCCCGCAGCCCGCCGCCGCGACGGGTGCGTTGGCGCCGGGGCCGACCGTCGCCGGTCTGCTGCATGCCCCGTCGCGCGATCAGGCGTTGACGGCCGCGCTGCTGCGCGACGCCGCGGTCCGACATTCCGCCGACACGCGCTGGGACCTGACGATCGACTCGGCGAAGGTCCGCGACTCGATCGCGCTCGCCGAGCGGGTGCGCCTGGGTCTGCACCCGTACGAGGCCCTCGGTCTGGAGGTCGAGAAGGTGGCGGGTGACTGGGACGTCGTACGCGTCCTGCGCGGGACCTACCCGCTGGCCGGCGGGCAGGACACCCGCCGGGTCTGTGACGGCGCGGCGGTGCTCGCCGCGGCGCGCACGGGCGCCCTGGTCGCGGGCCTGCCGGCCGACCTCCCCGACCGGCTTGCGCCGCTGGACGACGTACTGGACACCTACGCCGACCTCCTGATGGCCGACGGAGTGCACGCGCTGGTCACCGGCCGGGCGGATCTCGCCAACGCCGCCATGGAGGCCGCCGCCGGGCTCGGTTCGCCGCCGGAGCTGCGCGCGATCCGCACCCCGCGCGCGGCCACCACGGTTCGGGTCGGCGCGTGGGTGCTGCTGCCCGAGGGCGACGTCCCGCCCCTCACGGCCGGTACGGCTCCCGCCGACGTCGCCGATCCGGCGTTCGCCGCGCTGGTCGCCGGTGAGCTCGGCGCCATCCCGACCGCCGCGGACCGGCAGCGGCTGGCCGGCGTACTCGGCGGAGGGGATCCCCACGCGCCGGTGCCGACGCTGGTCGGCGGATCGTACGACGGCCTGCCGGCCACCGCCGACGACGACCTGCGCACGGCGATGGGTACCGACCTCGACGCCCGGCTGGACCGGCTGCGTGTGCTGACGCAGACGGTGCACGACGCCGTCGCCGCGCTCGACCCCGACGTCGCCGGCAGCGCCGACGAGATCACCGCAGTGGCCGGGCGGTGGAACGTGGATCTCAGCGGCGTGGCACCCGACGACCCCATGGCCGCAGCGCCGGCCACCGCCGACCTGCAGGCGGCACTGGCCGCGGCGCTCGCCGACCGGCTGACCGCAAACCCCGCGCCGCCACCCGGACAGACGACCGATGCGGCGCTGAACCAACGACGGGCCGCCCTGCGCGCAATGGCCGGCGACGCGGCGCTGCCGGTCCTGCCGGTCGTCGCAGCGGAGTTGCTGCCGGCATTGCATGCCGCGCCGGCCCTTGACGAGGCGTGGCTGGAGATCGTCGCCGCGGTCCGGCCCAGGCTCACCGCGCTGGAGGCGCACCAGTTCGGGACGCCGTGGCCGGCGGCCCTCGCCGCGCCCGGTGGGTCCACCGACCCGTGGCTGCCGGCCGGACCGGTGCTAGCCGCCTACGGTCCGGCCGCCGCGCACCCACCGGCACGGGTGGCCGTCGCCGCGCTCGACGCCTGGACTGATTCGGTGCCCGGCCGGCGGCACACCACCGCCGCCACGTTCGGGTTCAACTCACCGAAATCCCGTGCCCCACAGGCGATTCTGCTGGCCGTGCCGCCCGACCCGACGACGCGGCTGGACACCGCGGGACTGCTCGATGTCGTGCTGCAGACGCGGCAGCTGGCGCACGCGCGCGCGGCCCGGCCAGGTGACCGCGGCGGCCTGCCCTACGCGACGCCGGCCCCGCTCGTGCACGCATCGGAGCCCGTGAGCTTCCTCGCCGGATGGCCGGCATGACCACGCCGCTCTACCTCTGGCTCGAGCCGGGCCGGCCCGACCTCGACGAAGGCTTCCGCGCCCGGGTCGCCGATCCGGTCTGGTTCCTCGCCCGGCAGTGGCAGCTCGGCGAGCAGCACGGCGAGGACGCCTCCAGCCCGGTCGCGATCGACGTGACCTCCCGGCACATCCCGATCAGCTACGACCCGGCGCGGCCGGACCTCGACCCCACCGTCGTGCCGGCGGAAGCGTTGTTGGAGGCCGAACCCGGCGACTGGTGGACGATGGGGCGGCGGCTGCGCCTCGGCCGGGCGGTCGCGCCGTCGCTCGACGCCGACAGCCGATCCCGATTCGCCGTCGGCACGTTGCCGCCGCCGTACGACCGACTCGCCGACGAGGTCGACGGACGGGCCGTGTTCGACTCCGGCGTGCTGGCCGGCGACGCCATCTGGTCGGAGGTTCCGGTGCCGCTGCCGGACCGTTGGTCGAGCAGCGAACTCGACTACGCCGCGTCGTTCGAGGCTGAGGACACGGCGCTGCGGGCGCCGGGGCACGACGGCGGCGACGTCGACTGGTTCACCGTCGACGGTGATCCGGACGCGGTCGTCGTCCCGCCGGCCGATGCCACCGCCGCGCAGCGTCGGCTCGTCGTTCCGAGCCGGCTGGACTATCCCGGCGCGCCCAACCCGCGTTGGTGGCAACTGGAGGACCGGGCGGTCGACATCGGCGGCTTCGCACCGGACCGGGCACACCTGTCCACGATGCTTCTGATCGATGTCGCCGTTGCGCACTCCGACGACTGGTTCACCTTCCATGTCCCGCCGCCGCTCGTCGCGGGGGAGGACCCGCCGTCCGTCGGCGTACTCGTTCGGCTCTCCGACGTCACGGTGAAGGACAGCTTCGACCAGGTCTGGCCCCTGAGCGCTCCGCCGGCCACCGGGCCCGGTGCATGGTCGCTCTTCCACACCGCGGGCCTCGCCGAGTCCGAACTCCTCGTCTGGCCGGTCGCCGTCGCGCCGAATACCGGCCAGGTGCTCGACGACGTACTGATCGGCGTCGACGAGGACGCCAACCTCGCGTGGGCGGTCGAGCTGCGCGCCGACGGGCTCCCACTCCTGCCCGATGCCGGGACCGACGCGGCCGTCGCCGAAACGACCCGCACCGGCACCCGCAACTTCCGATACCTGCCGTCGACCACCCTGCCCGACCACTGGCACCCCTATCAGCGGGTGCGCACCGGCGACCCGGCCGACGACCCGGCGGTGGTGGCGAGCGCGGGCGACGGGAAGTCGGGCTACTGGCGGCAGGCGGTGCTCGCCGACCTCACCGGCCCGGTGCCCGTGCCGCGCCCCGGTCCGGTCTCGCGGCTGATCGGCGGTCCGTCGGGCAACGGTCTCGGCCGCGGGCACGAGCTTGCCCCGACGGCGATCCCCAGCAACGGGGTGCGGCTGCAACGGCGTGCGATCCTCGCCCGCGACACTGCGGGTCGGCCGGTGCTCTGGGTCGAGCGCAGCAGCCGACCGGTCTCCGGACCGCCCACGTCGCACCTGCGCTACGACGTGTTCGCGGAGGACAGCTGACCGGTCCTCAGGTCGGACTACCGACCCGGTGGCTGACGAACTGCTGCAGAGACGTCGGGTTGCGCAGCGCGCCTTCGCTGACCACATTCTGTGGGGCCGCTCCCCACAGAATCCGTTTCACCGGCACCTCACACTTCTTCCCGGTGAGGGTGTGCGGGACGTCGTCCACGCGGATGATGCGATCGGGCGCATGACGGGGGGACAGCTCGCTGCGGAGTCCTCGCCGGATCCGGCCGGCGAGTTCCTCGGTGAGGTCGTGGCCGGGTTCGACGACGACGAACAGCAGGAGCTCACCGGCCCTTCCCTCCCCGCTGGTGTCGACGACGAGGCTGTCGGTGACCTCGGGGAAGGCCTCCACGATCTGGTAGAACTCGCTCGTCCCGCTCCGGATGCCGCCCCGGTTGAGGGTGGCGTCGGACCGGCCCAGGATGATGAACGTGCCGCGACCGGTCTCCGTCGTCCAGTCACCGTGCCGCCAGACGCCGGGGTAGGTGTCGAAGTAGCTCTCGTGCAGCCGCTCGCCGGTGGGGTCGTTCCAGAACCCGGTCGGCATCGACGGGAACGGCTTTTCGATGACGAGTTCACCGACCTCGTCGAGCACCGGTCGGCCCTGGTCGTCGTAGACGGCGACGGCTGCGCCCAACGCCGCACACTGGATCTCGCCGGCGTAGACGGGCAGGAGCGGACAGGACCCCACCCACGCCGAACAGATGTCCGTGCCGCCGCTGATCGACGCGATCATCACGTCGGAGCCGATGGAGTTGAGGATCCAGTGGTAGCCCGGCGGCAGGAGCGGGGAACCGGTCGAGCCGAGAGTGCGCAACGACGTCAGGTCGTGGTCTAGTCCCGGCTCGATCCCGTTCCGCATGCACTCCTGTAGATACGCCGCGCTCACGCCGAATACGGTGATTTTCTCGCGCTCGGCCAGCCGCCACAGCACCGACAGATCCGGATGCACGGGGCTGCCGTCGAAGAGCACACACGTCGCTCCGCGCAGCAGACCGCCGAGGAGGATGTTCCACATCACCCACCCGGTCGTCGTATGCCAGAAGAACCGGTCTCGCGCTGAGACGTCGAGGTTCATCCCGAGGAAGACGTCAAGCACGAGCACGACCCCGCCGTGTCCGTGCACGATGGGCTTCGGCGGTCCGGTCGTGCCGCTGGTGTAGAGCACCCACAGCGGGTGGTCGAAGGCGACCTGCGCGTAGGCCGGCTCGGCCGGCTGGGCCACGCAGTCCTGCCAGCTCACGGTGTCCCGCCAGGTGACGGTGTCATCGGCCGGGACGCGGATCGTCGCGCGGAGCGAAGGCAGCGCGTCGCGGACCCGCTGGATCGTCGGGCTGATGTCGAAGAACCGGCCGCCGTAGGTGTAGCCGTCGGTGGCGATGAGCACCTTGGGAGCGATCTGCTCGAACCGGTCGACGACGCTGCGGTCGCCGAACTCTGGCGAACAGACCGACCATACGGCGCCGAGGCTCGCGGTCGCGAGGAAGGCCACCGTCGCCTCGAGCCGGTTCGGGAGCACCGCGGCGACCCGGTCGCCCTTTTCGACGCCCAGCCTGGTCAGGGCACCTGCGAGTGCGGCCGCCTGGCGACGCAACTCCCCGCGGCTGATCCTGGTGACCTCCGCGCTCTCGTCGCAGCAGATCAGTGCGGGCTCCGAGTCCGGCCCGGTCAACGCCTGTTCGGCGTAGTTGAGCTCGGCGCCGGGGAACCAGTGCTGTGCCTCCATCGAACCTTCGAACGCCGTGCGGTATGTCGTCGGGCCGAGATCGAAGTACTCCCAGGCCGCGTCCCAGAATTCGCCGGCGTCCTCGATCGACCAGCGCCACAGCTCGTCGTAACTGGCGAAGGACCGTCCCCGGTGCTCGGACAGCCACGCGATCAGTCGACTGATCTCCGCCCCCTGGACCCGCTCCTTCGTAGGCTCCCAGAGGAGGTCACCGAAACCGCCACCGTCGGGCATCTCCACCTCCTTGGGACCGAGCCTGCCGGAGATCGAGGGCCTGCGCCAGCGCTTGTGCCGGCAAGCCGCCGCGCGGCAGACTGGTCGCGGCTGCCGGAAGGGATCTGCGACATGATCGACGTGATCGATCGGGCTCGCGACGTCATCGATCTTCTCGAGCGCAACGATGTCGATGCCTTACGCGCTCGGTGCTCCGAGCGTCTCCGGGACTGGTCCGCCGCGGAGTGGGTGCGGGATGCGTGGATGCCGCGGCTGAACGATTTCGCCGGTGCGGAACGTCGCATCATCCGGGGTTGGGCGGTCTCCGATCTCGTGGCCCGCTTCATCATCGAAGGCGACCGTGGGCAGGCATTTGTGACGGTCCGGTTGGACGCCGAAGGGATGCTGGAGGGTCTGGGAGTCGATGCCGACGACCGGGACGGTGGTTTCGGCGTCATCATCCAATGCGGTGCAGATCGGTGCGATGAGCTGCAGACGTTCTACGCCAAGCTCGTGCGCGCACCACTGGGCTTCGGTGAGGGTGGCGATTCACCGGCCCCCCGCTGGCCGGATCCGGCGTACCCACAACAGATGCACCTCGACATACTCGTGCCCGACCTCGACGCTGCCGAGGAGGTCGTGCTCGCCGACGGCGCGACGAAACTCCAGGACAGGGGTGGGTTCCGGACCTACGCCGATCCGCTCGGGCATCCCTTCTGTCTCTATCCGGACACCTCTGGCGAAGGCGATCTCTACGGCCGGCTCGGCGTCCTCGCGCGGGTCGTCATCGACTGTCCCGATCCGGCGGCGCTCGCGTCGTTCTACGGCGGACTGTTGGAAATGCCGAGGACGATGGAGTCCTCGGTGGACCGGGTCGTGATCGCGCGCGAGGACGGCAAGCTCCCGATGCTCGGGATGCAGCGTGTCCAGGACTATCTGCCTCCGAGGTGGCCCGATCCCCGATATCCGGCGCAGCTGCACTTCGACATCAAGTTCGACGACCGCGAGACGGCGGAACGACGAGCCATCGCGCTCGGGGCGACTCTGCTCCCGCCGCAAGGAGGGAGTTGTCCCGTCTACGCCGACCCTGCGGGGCACCCCTTCTGCCTGTGCATGCCCGGTGAGTGAACCGTGGACGTGCGGCGTGCACCGAGAACGATCTGGAGGTCCTACAGGCCCGGTGGCCGGTGCCCGGCCAAGTGCATGACGCGCACTACCTGCGCCAGCAGGAGGGCAGTGCGACCTACCTGGTCGCATGGGACGGTGCCGAGCCCGTCGGCTCGGGAATGGTTCAGTGGCGTGGCTGCGTGATGGACAATGCGCGGGCCAGCTACCCCGACGGCATCGAAGTGAACCATCTACAGGTGCGGCCGGCCCTACGGGGTCGGGGAGCCGGCACGTCGCTCCTGCTCGCGGCGGAACGCATGGTTCGGGAGCGTGGACACGATCTGATTGCCGTGAGTGTGGCCGCGGAGAATGCGGATGCGGCTCGGCTCTATCAACGTCTCGGGTATCAACCGACCGGTGTGATCGA
>DASXJE010000203.1 GCA_036497565.1 Mycobacteriales bacterium | reverse complement strand
CCGTCCAGGACCTCGGTGGCCAGCTTCTGCCGCTCGGTGACGAGTTCCTCGACGGTCATCGAGCCGATGATCGAGCGCAGGTGGCCGGCGAAGATCCGCCCGGTCAGCACCGACATCTGGTCCTGGTCGGACAGGAAACGCTGCCCGGCGTTGACGATGGATTCCTGGTCGTTGCCGACCTTGAAGGCGATCACCGAGCGGACGTTCAGCGAGATGCCCTGCTTGGTCACGCAGGTCTCCGCGACCTCGGCCTCCTGCATGGACAGGGTGAGGTACCGGACCTTGCGGAATACGGGCGTGACGAAGGCGCCGTGGCCGATCACCACCCGGAACGGCGCCCCTTGCGGGCTGCCCCCTCTTCCGGAAATCAGCATGGCCTCGTCGGGCGCTGGAACACGGTAGCCGAACATCGTCGTTCATCTCCTAAAACAGCTGTAACCCCGGATTGCGCGGAATATCGTCGAGCGAATCTTCCCACTCGATGACGTCGACCGCCCGAGCGCCGCGCGACTCGATGACAAGGACGGTCGCCCCCCTGGGCAGCGGCTTCTCCGACCAGGCGAGAAAGGTCTCGGAGCCGCCGCGGATCTTGATATGCACTTCGCCCGGGCCGTCGCCACCCCGTGTGCCCACGGTCAGGACGCCTACGCGACCGATGCAGGCCTCATCTCTGTCCACGGGACAGCCCCTTTACCCGGAAGTGCCGTCCCTAGCGTAGTCCTCATTTATTTAGCGATTGACAACCGCGGGTTAAGCTAAGCCGCGTGTCCGTCCCCAAGGTGACAAGCCCGTCGGAAAAGGTCCAGGCCGCACCGCGTGCCGGCGTGGCGATGGCCGTCATCATGACCGGCGTGCTGATGACGGCGGTCGATACCACGATCGTCGTGCTGGCCCTGCCGGAGATCCAGCGCGGTCTGCACGTGGACCTGTCCGCGGTGGTCTGGGTCATCATCAGCTTCCTGCTCGTCATCACGCTGCTGGCCACCCAGGTCGGTCGATTGGGCGACATGTTCGGCCGGGTCCGGATGTACGAGACGGGCTTCGCCGTCTTCGTGCTCGGCTCGCTGGCCTGCGCGCTGGCCTGGAACGAGCCGTCGATCATCGCCTTTCGCGTCCTGCAGGGGGTCGGCGGGGCGTTCATCATGGCCAACAGCGGCGTGATCGTCACCTATATCTCCTGGCGGTGGATCTTCTGGATCAACGTGCCGGTCGGCGTGGCCGCGCTGGCCGTGGCCATCCGGGTGCTGTACGACAAGGGTCGGGCCATCTACGCCCAGCTCAGGGTGACTACCGGACTGTGGGTGGTGGTGCTGGCGAGCATCATCAACGGCATCGGGGCGAGCTTCTTCTTCCCGGCCAACAGCTCGGCGGTGATGAAGGCGGCGCCGCCGGAGGCGTTCGGCATCGCGTCGGGCATGCTGCGGACGTTTGCGAACATCGGGATGGTGTTCTCGAATGCATCACATGGTTAACATCCTCTACGATGGTACCACCGCGAGAAACCCGAGGGGAGAAGCCGATGCGACTGCTTGCCGCCGTGCGCCTGAGCCGGTTGTCCGAGAGCACCACCAGCGTGGACACCCAGGCAGAGAACCTAGAGGAATACGCACGTCGGCACGGGCACACGATCGTCGCCCTCACCGAAGACCTCGACGTGTCGGGCGGGAAGCCGATCAGGGACCGGCCGGGGATAGGCCCGTGGTTCAAGCGCCTTGATGAGTGGGATGGCTTGCTCGGCTACTCGATCGACCGAATGTTCCGCAACCACTACGACTTCGTGACGACCTGGCACGACGTCTTCGAGCCCAACGGCAAGAAGCTCATTGCCGTCAGCGAAGACATCGACATGACAACCGAGGCGGGCGAGCTATCCGCCCACATGCGTGTCCTGTTCGCCCAGGCCGAGCTTCGGAAGATGCGCGAGCGGAACAGCCGGAAGGCCAAGAAGCTCATCACCTCGGGGTACGCCAACGGCGGCCGGTCGTCGATGCACTGGGGCTACATGACGAAGAAGAGCGGCGACCATTCGGTACTTGTGCCGGACCCTGACGTCGTGCCCGTCGTCCGCCAGGCCGTTGACGACATCCTCGCGGGGACATCGGCTCGGCAGGTGGCGCTGCGCGTCGGCACCGACCCGTCCACTCTCGTCCGCCGGTTGCGGTCTCCGGAGCTCAAGGGCTGGGTGACGTTCAAGGGTGACGTCGTGCGCGACGCTGACGGCCTTCCCATGCTGATGCGCGGTGAGCCGGTCATCGGTGAGGCGAAGTGGAACCGCCTACAGGCCCGGCTCGACGCCAAGGCCCACGGTGCGGGCGTGCCGAAGGACGCGACGCCGTGGCTGCACGTGGTGTACTGCCAGCCGTGCGGCCGGGAGCTGTACCTCGCCCGGACGCAGATCAACCGCGTGAGCGGGGTCAGGGAACGGAAGTACTACCGGCACAAGGACGCGTCGAAGTGCTCGACGCACGTGAACGGCCACCGGCTCGAAGAGCAGATAGAGCCCCTGGTCATCCGGGCATTCGGCGGGATGTACATCCCCGAGGTGGTCAGGGAGCCCGCCGTAAGCCATGCCGACGAGCTAGCCCGGATCGAGCAGAGCATCCGCGACCTGGAAGACAAGTTCGTGACGTCTGGCGGCGACGTCGGAAGGCTGGCCCGCCTGACGTCTGACCTGGCGGCGCGGGCACACGCGCTGCGGGCAGAAGAGCACCCAGCGCGCACGGACATCAAGATGACTGATGAGCTGTTCACCGACCGGTGGGCGTCCCTGACGACCGACGACGCGCGGGGCGCGCTGCTGCGCTCGATGGGTATCCGGCTGTACGCCACGCCGACCGGCAACAGCGACGCCAAGCTGAGGTTGCAGCAGGGTTCCCGGCATTGGGCAGACGTCGCCCGCGAGTGGACGGACGCCGACGTCGAGCAGTTCGAGACCGAATCAGAGACGGCCTGACGGCGTGTCATTCAGGGCGCTGTAGCGCGTCCTGCTCCTGCCGCCGGATCTCCTCGACGAGGCGCTCCGGGCTGTCGGTGTTGATCGTGGCTACCGGATGCCCTACCGGCCGGGCGCACCACACGGTGTATGGCTTCGGGTAGACGCAGCGGACAACCCACAAATCCCAGCGGGTCGCGTACTGCTGACGGAGGATCGCTAACG
>DASXJE010000202.1 GCA_036497565.1 Mycobacteriales bacterium | reverse complement strand
TCGGTGGGGCTGACGAGCCGGCGCCCACGCCGGTCGCCGTGGTCGCCTTCGACCGAGAGATCACCTGGCGGCGGGTTCGAACCTCACCGCGAGCCGCCGATCGAGCGCAGCGGCTCCGGGACCTGCCCAGAGCAGATAGAGCATCGCGAAAAGCAGCGTCGGGGCCAGGCCCAGGTGGATCGGGCCCCCGACCCGGACTCCGGCCGTCGCGACGGCGCCCGCCATGTTCACCGCGAGCCCCGCAGCCGCGAGTCGGGTTGCCAGCCCCAGCACCAGCATCAGCCCGCCTGCCGTCTCCAGTACCCCGACGAGGTAGATCACGGTGCTGGAGGCCGGGAACCCGTACCGCACGAACTCGGCGAGCTCCATGTCGTGGAAGGCGAACTTCGGGATCGCGAACAGCACGAACACCACGCCGGCGGCTATCCGCACGATCGCGGTCGCGATCGCCGCTCGGCCCGCGACCCGATCCCGGAAGAACGCACCCGCGACCCCACCGCGCGGTCCATGCTGAACCGGGCCGGGCTCCCCACTCACGGTCATGGTCGCCCCCTCACGGTGACCTCGTCGTCTCGGGCCGAGCTAAGCGGCCAGGCTGCGACCCTCCTCGAAGAACGCGCCGATGGCGTCGGCGTCGGGGAGGTCGTCGGCCCATCGACGGGCCCCGAAAGGAGCGTTCCAGAACTCGCCGGTCCGTGGGGTCCACGGTCCGACGTAGCCGTAGGGGCGCGCCTGGTCGGCGTCGCCCGGCGATACCCCGTAGTTGACCTCGTCCAGCGCGATCCCCAGGTCGAAGTGCTCCGGCCACAGCACCGGCTCGACGTCGGCGGCGAGGGCGCGCAGGGCCAGGTCGCCGCGGGCGAACCAGTCCTCGAGCATCTCGGCCGCCGCGACATCGATGACGAGGGCGTCGTCGGAGTCCAGCTCGGAGGCGGGCACGTAGACCCCGACCGGTGGCCCGTGGACGAGGCCGGCGGCCGCGGCGAGCTCACGGAGCGTTCCCGACAGCGGGGTCCGACCGCCGTCCCAGACGAATTCGCTGCCCTCGACCCGCGGCGCCTCCGGGACCACACCGCCGAAGCCACCCGGCGTCACGCGCAGCCGGATCGTGCCGGCTGCACGGTGCTGTGGACCGGCCACGAGCTGTTCGGCGACGGCGTGCAGCGACCGCCGGGTGGCGACCAGGGCCTGTTCGTCCATTCGTCCTCCTCGCGTAACGCCGACCGCGGTCACCGGCACTGTCGTGAGTACGTGTCATACGGAGGCGGAGGCGTTACATGAACGGCGGAACACCGGTGCCGGCGTGCGCGGGGGCGGGCGCGCGATGACCCTGTCCTGGCACCGCCTCGAGGACGTCCCGGATGAAGGACGCGTTCACACCGCGGTCGTCGATGGGCGGAGCATCGCGGTCACCCGATGCGGCGGGCGACTCGGAGCGCTCGACAACCATTGCCCCCACCAGGGTGGCCCGCTCGGCGAGGGCTCGATCGAGAACGGGATGCTGCGCTGTCCGTGGCACGGGTACGACTACGACCCGACGACGGGCCGTCCGCCGGAGGGTTTCTCCGATGCTCCCCGCGCCTTCGGCGTCGAGGAACGCGCCGACGGCGCGTACGTCGAGCTCCCCGACGTCGAGGAGCTCCCACGGACCGTGTCGGACGTGCTCGTCGAGACACTCGTGGCGTCGGGTGTCGACACCGTGTTCGGCATGGTCGGACACTCCAACCTCGGGTTCGCCGAGGCGCTGCGCAAGGCCGAGGGGCGCGGCGAGATGCGTTATATCGGGATCCGGCACGAGGGCGCCGCAGCGTTCGCGGCCTCCGCCTACGGCAAGCTCACCGGCCGGCCCGCGGTCTGTTTCGCGATCGCCGGACCCGGCTCGACGAACCTTCTCACCGGTCTGTACGACGCGCGCCTGGACGGTTCACCGGTGCTCGCGATCTCCGGACAGGTGCCCTCGAAGGTGCTCGGCCGGGGCGCGTTCCAGGACGTGGACCTCTCCGCGGTGTTCCGCGACGTGGCCCTGTCCACCGTGACGGTGCACGCCGGGTCCGACCACGCCGAGCTGGCCGCGACCGCGATCAAGCACGCCATCGACGGCCGCGGCGTCGCTCACCTCGTGCTGCCCGACGAGGTCCAGGAACATCCGTCGGACGCGCCGGCCGCGCTTCCACGCGGTCGCCGTGCCGACCGCGCCGTCACCCCGTCGACGACGACGCTGCGGGCGGCGGTGGACAAGCTCGAGAACGCCCGCCGACCGGTCATCATCGTCGGCGAGGGGGCCCGGTGCGCTGCCGCCGAGGTCCGGGAGCTCGCCGAGCGCCTCGACGCGCCGGTGCTCACCACGTTCCGCGCCAAGGGCCTGTTGCCCGATACGCACCCGCTGGGCGCCGGCGTCCTCGGGCGCTCGGGCACCCCGGTGGCGTCGTGGCTGATGAACGAGTCGGACGTCCTGCTGGTCGTCGGGGCGTCGTTCGCCAACCACACCGGGATCGCGCCGTACAAGTCGATCGTGCAGATCGATGACGCGCCTTCCGCGATCGGTCGTTTCCACCCCGTCGACGTCGCGGTGCTCGGTGACGCCGCGGTCACGCTGCAGGTCCTGCTCTCGTCGCTCGGCGTCACAGCATCCGAGGTTCAGCGCGGGGACGTGGCCACCCGGTGGTCGATCTGGCGGGCCGAGAAGGCGCGCCGCGCGGCCGACGACCGGGGTCGGGGCATCGCCAGTGCGGCCGTGTTCGAGGCGTTGTCCGAGCACTGCCCGTTCGACGCGACCATCGCGGTCGACGTCGGCAATCACGCCTACTCGTTCGGCCGCTACTTCGAGAGCGCGGGCCAGCCGGTACTCATGTCCGGCTATCTCGGATCGATCGGCTTCGGATACCCGGCGGCGATGGGTGCGTGGGCCGCCGACCCGACGCGGCCCGTGGTCGCGGTGACCGGCGACGGCGGGTTCGCCCAGTACCTCGCCGAGCTGACGACCGCGGTGAAATACGGGATCCCGGTCAAGCACGTGCTGCTCGACAACGGGGTGCTCGGCAAGATCAGCAAGGAACAGCTCGCCGGTCAGTACGCCGTCTGGCAGACCTCGCTGGTCAACCCGGACTTCGCCGACTACGCGACGCTCTGCGGCGCCACCGGCCTTCGGGCCCGGCACACCCCCGAGCTCGGTGACCGCATGAAGGCACTCTTCGCTGCCGACGGGCCGGCGCTGCTCCACGTGCACACCGACGCAGAGCTGGTGTGAGGCGCCGGGCTGTCGGCAGCGCCGGCCCTGCCGCCTCGGACGGGCCGGATTCCGGGGTGACCGGCGCTACCCTGACGGCATGCAGGCGGAGGACCCGGCCCTCCTCGCGCGTCTGCGGTCAGGCGACCAGGCTGCCTTCGCGACCGTCGTACGGCAGTGGTCGCCCGCGATGCTCCGTGTCGCCCGCCTGTACGTCCGTACCCACTCGTCGGCCGAGGAGGTCGTCCAGGAGACCTGGCTGGCGGTGCTGCGCTCGCTGCACGGGTTCGAGGGCCGCGCTGCGCTGCGGACGTGGGTCTTCCGCATCCTGCTCAACGTCGCTCGCGGCCGCGCTCGCCACGAAGAACGCCTGAACCTCGAGCTGACCGGACCGGCCGTGCCTCGGCAGCGTTCCCGTGAGCGGGATGAGTCCCACGCCGGCGGCTGGCTCGCCGACGCGGTACCCGTCGACCTCGAGCCGGAGACCGCGGCCCTGACCGCGGAGTTCCACACTGCCCTGCAACGGGCGCTCGCCGACGTTCCGGAGCGCCAGCGAGCCGTCGTCGAGCTCCGCGACGTCCAGGGCTTCGACAGCGACGAGGTGTGCGAGCTCCTCGACCTCACCCCCGCCAACCAGCGCGTGCTCCTGCACCGCGGACGGGCCAAGCTGCGGGAGACCCTCGAGGCGGTGATGGCGTGACCTGCAGCGGGACGACCCCCGCGATATCGCCTGCATCCACCTGGAGGAGCTGCTCACCGAGTACCTCGAGGATGCGCTGCATCCCGACGAGGCGGCGGCGATCGACGCGCTCGGGTCGGTGCCGGTGGCAACTTGTCGACAGCGAGACCCCGCTCGTCAGCCTTTCGCGTAGTCGGCAAAGCCCTGCCAGTCGATGACAACACACGGTGTCTGGCCGACTATCCACGCATCGTGGCCAGGAGGGCACTCCATGAAGTCACCGGGGCCGAAAGTGGCTTCCTCGCCGTCGTCCATGCGGACCGTCATCTGTCCGGAGATGACATAGCCCATGTGCGCTGCCTGGCAGCTGTCGGTCCCCGCGAGCGGCTTGATGTGCTTGGACCACTGCCATCCGGGTTCGAACGTGGCCCGGCCGACACCGCCGGTGTCGACATTCACCAGTTCTAGCTGGCCCATGCCATCGTTGAACGGCCGGACCTCCTCCGGTTTGTCCAAGCTCTTCTTCACCAGACCAGCCATCGTGATTCTCCTTTACTTGTGATCGTTGAACGTGCACGCGACCACGGTCAGCAGGTCGGACGGTGCATACGACCCGCTGCCGCGTTCGCCTGAGGGCCTTGCCGTCCGACCGGCTCGCGCCGGGTGGGCTCGCGGGGTGGTCAGGCCATGGCCGCTTCGGCGGGCTTCAGCCCGCCGCGAATACCCTCGCGAAGTTCCGGACCGTCGTCGTGGCCGTGCTTGCTCGTCGCGTGCAACACGGCAGCGTCGAGCAGATCCTCGACGTCGTCACCGGCAATCGCCAATGTGCAGTTGCTGTCGCTGGGCATATCCCGGCAGTCGATCATCATGCGGGCCATGGCAGTACCTCCGGTATCGGTTCCGAACGGGGCCGGGGTCCGGGGCAGCATTCGTGTGACTTGGATCACGCTACGCTCGCCCACAACCGCCATTCGCGTGCTCTCCTCATGCCGTCTGCCGCCGAGCTCCGTCTAGATCAAGGCAGCGACGACGACCGAGACGGCTAGCGAGACGCCGCCGGGCAGAACCAACAACCTGCTCAGCTCGCGCCGGAACCGCCCGGCGGACGCCCGTCGGTGTCGGCGCGGACGGCGGCATAGAACAGGACCACCTAGAACGCTTCAGGCGTCCCGCGCCGGGTGAAGCTGGGCCCGTCCTCGCTGGGCCCGGGCAGCAGGCCGCGAAGCGACTGGCGAGCACTGGTCGTCTTGCTGTGCAGCAGCGCCGCCTCGATGCCGCGGTGCGTCCGCTGGGGATCCGCGACGTCCACGACGACCCGATGGAACGGACGTCCCGAAAGGTAGACGACCACGACGTAGTCACCCCGGCGAACGCCCCAGAGCTGTCGGCGCTCTCCGACGCCCCAAGAGCCTGCGCGGAGCCGCCCGGGCCACCATGACCCGGGGCAGGGAAGGCGAGGGCTTGAGGCGACGGCGTCGTTCCGGGTCATCACCCGCGACCCGACGATCCGCTCGAAGGGCACGTGGAGCCCCCGAGAGCACGCGGCGATCCGGTCAGGTCCCGTGAACTGCACTCGGAGCCCGGTCTGCATGACGACGAGGCTGATGGCCATAGGCACCTCAACTCTTTGGCGGGCAGGCGTATCGCCTGCCTGTCAGCGCCACCCCCGGGGTGTCGAGGACGAACTGGGTCCTCACCGTGTCGTCGCATGCGACGCCAGAGTTACCCGCGCTGCGGCTCCGCGGGCCGGGTTCGTCCCGGCGTTGGTGTCGCTGTCGTCATTCGGAGGTGGCAATACACCCGCACCGTCGAGCTGCGCATGGCCTGCTCAGGCTCGCGGACGCGGCGTTCATGCACCTCGCGGACACCCTGGCCGCCGACTTTCGGGTCGACGGGGTGGCGCATCCGGGCTCCTAGCCCCCACTCGGCCCCAGCCGGGCCGTCAGTGGCTCGAGAGCACCTGGCTGTCGCCGGTCTTCCAGCTGGTATCTGCTTTCGCGGGAGTCGTGTACGGGTTCGCCCTGCTCCCCGGAGCGTTGACCGAACGCCAGACCGGACACACCGGGGCGGTGATGAGGCAGTTGATCAGAGAGCTCTTGCCCTGTTTGAACTCGCCGACGACGTACACCGTCACCGACGTGTCGGACAACAGGTGCCGGGCACCGGTCAGTCGCTCGACGAGATCCTCCCGCTCGTAGGCGGTGGCTCCCTTGACCGCGAG
>DASXJE010000201.1 GCA_036497565.1 Mycobacteriales bacterium | reverse complement strand
TCGGTGGCCGCCGGCCTGGCCTTCCTGCTGCTGACGCTCATCGGCGGCGTCGACCTGGCGGCCACGTTCGTCGTGGACGGCTGGGGCAACCTGCTGGCCGTGCTGCTGGGGCTGGGCATCGCCTGGCTGTGGTGGGGTCAGCCGTTGCTGCACCGGCGTCAGCATCTGTCCGAAAAGTAGAGCCGCCGCCGCGCCGTCACGAGCCGCCGACCCGCTCGAGCCAGTCCGGATCAGTGCTGACCGTGACGAGACGCTGCGTCGCGCGGGTGAGCGCGACGTAGCGGAGGTGGTCGCCGTTCTGGGTCGGTCCGCCGAGACGTGACGGTTCGACGACGACCACGCCGTCGAACTCCAACCCTTTGGCGTCCAGGCCGTCGAGGACCTGGACCCGGGTGCCGCCTGTGTCGCCGGTCCAGTCGAGTACGTCGGCGCGCAGAGCGATCGGGGTGATCACCCCGATGTCGCCCTCCACCTCGTCGAGCAGCCCGACCACCGCAGACCGGACGTCCGCTGCAATGGTCGTGGCGGAGGTCAGGGTGTGCCGTGGATGGTGCCCGGTCGAGCGCACCGCCCGGGGCAGCCTCGCGTCCGGTGCACCGGCCCAGGCGATCCGCGCGGCCAACGCGAAGATCTCCTCGGGGTTGCGGTAGTTGACGTCGAGATGGAAATCGCGGCGTTCCCCCTGCCCGATCGCCTCATCCATCGCCGCGCGGGCATCGGCGTCGTCCTCGGGGCGCGACGACTGCAACGGGTCGCCCACGATCGTCCAGCTGGCCCGTCGGCCGCGGCGTCCCAACGCCCGCCACTGCATCGGGGACAGGTCCTGGGACTCGTCGACGACGACGTGCGCGTAGCCCTCGTCGAACTCGTCCGGAGGCTCCTCGTCCTCGGCCGGCCCGGAACGATCCGACACCGGCACCGGTCGGCCGAGCAGATGGTCGAGCTCGTCGATCAGGGCCACATCCGCGACGGAGGGAATGCCACCGCCCGCCAGGGATTCCAGCGACCCGGCGAGGGTGTGGACGTCCTCGACCGGAAGCACCCGACCGGCCGCCGCAGCGAGCCGGTCCGGGTCGGCGAGCCACCCGAGCACCGTCGGAGCATCGACGACCGGCCACCACTCGTCGACGAAATCACGGAGCACTCCTCGCTCGGCGAGGTCGTCGGCGAACTCCTCCTCGGTCAGGTCGGCGGGACCGAGGTCGTTGGCCGTGAGCTTCGCCCACAGCGCACGGGTCAGCATTGCCGGCGCGCGCGAGCGGGCGACGTTCGGCCGCCGCTCGCGCGCCAGGGTCCGCCGCCGGACCTCGATCAGCGCGGCGGCGTCGAGGTGGAGTACGTCGCCCCGGTAGGAGAACCGCAGCCGATCCGGCGCTCCGGGGGGCGGGGCGATCGTGGCCTTGCGCAGGATCTGCGCCATCACCGACGACCCCTTCAGCTCCGCGACGGCCGGGTCGTCGCGATCGGCCGCGGTGATCCCGTCGACCAGGTCACCGACCGACCGCAACGTCGCGGCCGATTCGCCGAGCGACGGCAGCACCCGCTCGATGAACCGCATGAAGGCCGGGGACGGCCCGACGATCAGCACGCCACCGCGCTCGAACCGCCGCCGGTCCTGGTAGAGCAGGTACGCGGCCCGGTGCAGTGCGACCGCGGTCTTCCCGGTCCCGGGCCCGCCGCTGATCAGCGTCGCTCCGTCGGCGGGTGCCCGGATGATCTCGTCCTGCTCGGCCTGGATGGTGGCGATGATGTCGCGCATGCCCCCGCTTCGTGACCGGGACAGCGACGCCAGCAACGCCCCGTCTCCGATGACCCGCATGTCGCGGGGAGCATGCTCGGCCGCCAACAGGTCGTCGTCGATCCCGATGACCCTTTCCCGGCGGCAGTTGATGACCCGGCGGCGGATCACTCCGTGGCGGTCCTTGGCGGTCGCCCGGTAGAACGGCGCGGCCGCAGGCGCCCGCCAGTCGATCACCATCGTGTCGAAGTCCTCGTCGCGCAGGCCCATCCGACCGATGTAGCGGATCTCCGCATCGTCCATGTCGAGTCGGCCGAAGACGAGACCCTCATGGGCGACGTCGAGGTCGCGGACCCGGCGACTCGCCTGGTAGACCAGCGCATCGCGTTCGAAGAGCGCCGAGAAGATGAACTTCCCCAACTGCGCACGCCGATGTCCCTCCGCGGCCAGCTCCCGCGCCTCTTCCCGGACCTCCGCGACTCGGGCATAGACCCGGTCTACATGCTCCTGTTCTCGTCGGATCTCCTCATGCAACGGCCCCTCGTCCGGCTGCCCGCTCACTCACCCGTCCTCTCGAGTCCACTGAGGACAGTGTGAACGGTGCCCCGGTCGAGAAACAGTCTTGATCTTGCCTGCGCAGGCTGCGCATAGTGGAGGGGAAGGAAGTGACGATGACCGAGCCGGGGCCCGTGGAGCTCATTCGTTCGACCGACCTCGCCGACCGCGCGCCGTACGCTTACGCCGCCGTCGCGCGCGATGTCACCCGACTCGTCTTCACCGCGGGGGCGTGCCCGCTCGACGACTCCGGCGAGACCGTCGCCGTCGGGGACGTCGCCGGCCAGGCGGAGCAGGTCATGGCCAACCTGCGGACCGCGCTCGCCGCGGCGGGTGCCGACCTCACCGATGTGGTCAAGACGACCGTCTACGTCGCCAGTTCCCGCCGGGCCGACCTCGTCGCCGCCTGGGACGTCGTCAGCCGGCACTTCGGCGACCACGATGCGCCGTCCACCCTGCTCGGCGTCGCGGTGCTCGGCTACCGGGATCAACTCGTCGAGGTCGAAGCTGTCGCAGCTCTGCGATGAGGCCCGTTGTCCCGGGTCGGTCAGGGGTGCGCGGGGCTGGGAGCCGCACCCGCCCGCTCGAACATCACGTCGTCGACGTAGCAGTAGTACCACTCCTCGCCCGGCTCGAAGGACTGGATGAGCGGGTGGTCCTCCTCGGCATGGAAGTGGGCGGTGGCGTGCCGGTTCGGGGAGCTGTCGCAGCACCCGATGTGGCCGCAGGCGACGCACCGGCGCAGGTGGACCCAGCGGGCACCCATCGCGAGGCACTCGACGCAACCGTCACCGCTCGGTGCCGCGTCGTCGACGGCGGGGATGTGGGCGCAGATCTCGGCCATGGAATGTCCTTACACAGAGTTGGTCGGAAGGCGGTCGGTCGGAAGGGCGACTGTGAGCAGTCTGGTACCGGTCATCTCGAACCGGATCGTGCCATCGCTGTCGGCGTAACGGAGGACGACCGCGGTGCAGTTCCGGCAGCGGACCACGAGGGCCGGCGCGTCGGCGTACAGATCGTCCTCGGCCAGCGGGCCGCTGCTCCCGCAGCTCGCGCAGGTGGCCACGGCCGCGGTGAGGTCGACCGTGAACAGCTCGGCGAGCGGCCCTCCTGCAGCATTGGCGTCCAGCCGCCGGTCGGACACATTTTCGGGGTCGGTCATCACGGTCCTCCACTCGCTCCGAAGCGTTCGGTCTTGACCCGGCCTGGATCGTGACCGAGGTCGATCAACCCGCGGGCGACGGTCTCGACGAAGGTGGTCGGGCCGCACACCAGCACCTGCGGCCGCCGGTCGGGCGCAAACGTGCGCTCGGCCAGGAGCGCCGAATCCACCCGGCCGGTCGGCCCGGTCCATCCGTCGGGCGCCCCGCGGGTGAGCGTCACGGTGACTTCGGCGTCGGTCGCGTCGCTGCCGGGCTCGCCCAGCTCGGCCCGACCGATGATGTCGTCGACCGTGCGCGCCGAATACAGCAGCCGCACCGGGACCGAGCTTCTCGAGGCGCGGTGGTGCCCGAGCATCGCGAGGAACGGCACGACCCCGGAGCCGCCGGCGATCAGCTGCACAGGGCCGTCGGGCGCGGCGGGCCAGACGAAATACCCGCCGATCGGCCCCCGGAGCTCGAGCAGGTCGCCCGGTCGCAGCTCCTCCGTCAGGTACGGCGACACCTCCCCGTCGTCCAGCCGTTCGACGACCAGGTCGACCGCCTCCCGCTCGGGCGGCGACGCGAGGGAGTAACTGCGCTGCGCGGTGTAGCCGTCCGGCGCGGTGAGGCGTACGTCGACGTGCTGGCCGGCCCGGTGCCCGGTCCAGTCCGGTGGGCGCAGGGTGAGTCGGCTGGCACGCGGGGTCTCGTGCCGTAGCTCGAGCACCTCGGCGCGCTGCCAGCTCAGTCGCCGGCGTACCGCTGTTCCCGCCACGGGTCTCCATAGTTGTGGTAGCCGAAATTCTCCCAGAACCCGGGCTCGTCGGCGGTGGTGAGGGTGAGCCCCCGGATCCACTTGGCGGACTTCCAGAAATAGAGGTGCGGCACGAGCAACCGCGCCGGCCCGCCGTGTTCGGGGTCGAGCGGCTCACCGTCGTAGGTGTCGACGACCCAGGCCTGGCCGTCGCTCACGTCGGCCAGCGGAAGGTTGGTCGTGTAGCCGCCGTCGCTGAACGCCAGGACGTACGCGGCGGCCGTTTCCACCTCGGTGAGCAGAGTGTCGACCGACACGCCCTCCCACCGGGTGTCGAACTTCGACCAGCTCGTCACGCAATGGATGTCCACCGAGACCGGTTCGCGGGGAAGCGCTCGAAACTCCTCCCAGCTCCACCGCCGGCCCTCGTCGACCTCTCCCCGCAGGCTGAAGTCCCAGCGGTCCAACGAGGTGTGCGGGGTCGGGCCGGCGGACAACACGGGGAACCCGTCGCCGACGTCGTACTGCCCGGGAGGGAGGCGGCCGGCCGGGGCCTCTTCCTTACGGCGACGGCCGGTAAATCCACGCGATATGAACGACATGCCGGGCCCCCTCTTGTCGCGGCCCCTCCACCAAAGCAGGCTAACCGCCATCTTGGCCCGATACTCTGATACTCGATGGAGGACTATCCGCAGAACATCGTGCCGGTCAACCACGTCGAGCCCGTTCCGCGTCGGGTCAGGGCGTATCTCGCGGGCGAGAAGGTCCTGGACACCACCCGCGCTCGCTACGTGTGGGAATGGGCCGGTTATCCGGAGTACTACATCCCGGCCGACGACGTGCGGGCCGACCTCCTGGTCTCCCGCCAGCACAGCCAGCAGACCCGCCGCGGCCCGGTGCAGTTGCAGGATCTGCAGGTGGGCGACACCTATCGGCCCAGCGCCGCGAAGCTGCTGGTCGAGACCGACATCGAGGAGCTCCGCGGCACCCTGCGCTTCGATTGGGACGCTCTCGACGGCTGGTACGAGGAGGATGAACAGGTTTTCGTCCATCCGCGCAATCCCTACACCCGGGTTGACTCGCTCCGCTCCACACGATCGGTCCGGATCGAGCTCGACGGTCTGGTCCTGGCCGAGTCGACCTCACCGGTGCTGGTGTTCGAGACGGGGCTGCCCACCCGCTACTACCTCAACCGGACCGACGTCGACTTCGGACATCTCCTCCACACCGACACGGTCACGCGGTGCCCGTACAAGGGGACGACAAGCGACTATTGGTCGGTCCGCGTCGGTGAGGTGATCCATCCGGACCTCGCCTGGTCCTACAACTTCCCGACCCGCGAACTCCTGCCCATCGCCGGGCTGATCGCCTTCTACAACGAGAAGGTCGACACCGTGCTCGACGGGGAGCGGCTCGACCGCCCGGTCACGCACTTCTCGTCCTGACAGGGGAGCTACTCGGTCAGAACTGGAGGGGTTGCGCGGACCACTATGTGCGGTAGCTTACGCAGATCAGGTGCTCCGGCCCGAAGTCCAAGGGGGGTGACCGGATCACCGTTCGGCGAGTCTGTCGATTTGTGGCTGTGTGCGCGACCACGGGGTGCCGGTGCGTGAGATTCCGGCCGTGCGCTCGGTGGGCGGACGGTGGACCCTGTAACCGGGCCCCCGGTCGCGCGAGGCAACGCTCTCGTGTGACCGGGGTTCGTCGCGTTCGGAGTGCAGTTGCGTGGGAGTCCCACCCGGCGCGCGGCCGCGGCGGTGGCCCGCGTGGGGGGAGGGTCAGACCACCGCCGCCGTGCGCGGAAAGAATATCGAACCGAGCCTGGATTTCTCCTGCATGGCAGGATTTCCCGGTTTTTTTGGCGGTGATCATCGGGCGGTCCGCCGGGCCCGGTCCCGGCTGCTTGCGTCAGTCGGCGTGCTCGGGTTGAGTAATGCCTACCGAGCCGATAGGAGTTCCCCGATGACGGTGACCGACGACCTGCTGGCGAACAACGCCGAATTCGCTTCGACCTTCTCCGGGCCACTGCCCATGCCGCCTGCGAAACATGTCGCCGTAGTGGCGTGCATGGACGCCCGGCTGGACGTCTACCGGATCCTCGGGTTGAAGGAGGGCGAGGGGCACGTCATCCGCAACGCCGGCGGGGTAGTGACCAGCGACGTGATCCGATCGCTCGCGATCAGCCAGCGGCTGCTGGGCACCGAGGAGGTCATCCTCATCCACCACACCGACTGCGGGATGCTCACCTTCAGCGACGACGAGTTCAAGAAGACGATCCAGGACGAGGTCGGGATCAAGCCGGACTGGGCCGTCGAGGCATTTACCGACCTGGCCGAGGACGTCCGCAACTCTGTGCGCCGCATCGAGTCGAGCCCCTTCCTGCCGCACACGAGCTCGGTTCGTGGCTTCATCGTCGACGTCGCCACCGGCAGGCTCAACGAGGTATGAGCGCGAATCAGTCGGGCAGCGCGCCGTCCGGAAGCGGGATTCCGAAACCCGCGGTCATCGGCACCTGCAGCCGTCCGGACTCGAGCCGGTAGCCGCCGGTGTCGACGCCCACCACCGTGCCCGGCACCCCTTCGACGGTGAGGACGTTGCCCAGGCCCGCCCCGATCTGCGCGGCATAGAGGGTCTTGAGCGGGTCGCCCCATGCATGTGGCGAGGCGGCCACCCCGGCGTCGAGCACCGCCGGCATGATCTTCCGCCACGCCGTCAGCCCGTAGGACACGACGTCCATCAGTAACACGTCGATCAGTCCGTCCGCGGCCAGCGGCAGGAGTGCTGCGACATCCGGCCGGGCCTCGCCGTCGGCCACGAGTGTCGGCGCGGCTGTGTCGCGCAGGAACGCACGAAGGCGGGCCAGGTCCGCGCGGTCCTCGAGGAAGGGCTCCTCCAACCAGAACAGCTCGCAGTCCTGCACCGCCTGCAGATACTGCAGGGCGTCGGCAACGGTGAACCCGTCGTTGGCGTCGGCGAGGAGATCGGCGTCCGGGTACGCCGCGCGCACCGCGCGGGTGACCTCGATGTCGCGCGCGAGCCCGGCCGCGCCGTCCATCCAGCGGTGTCCACGGCCGATCTTCAACTTGAACGAGCGGTATCCGGCGGCGTGGTCGGCAGCGCAGTTGGCCAGCACCGTGTCGACGGCCCGGTCGGGTGTGACGTCGAGGTCGTCGAGGTAGATCGCCCCGTCGTAACAGGCCAGGACGCGCTCGCCGGCTCCGCCGAGCAAATCGTGCACCGGCAACCCGAGAATCATCCCGGCCAGGTCGTGCAACGCGTAGTCCAACGGCAGCGCCGTCCCCTCGACCACTCCGATCGACGGGTCGATCAGCTCGTCGATCGGCCGGCCGACGAGCGCCCGGGTCGGCTCGACCGGACCGAGGGCGAGCCCCCAGCCGGTCGTCCCGTCGTCGGTCGTCACGGCCACCGCCGTGCTCGTCGGGCCGTCCCCGTGTGCGCCGAGCCGCGCATTGCGGCCCACCGTCCGCGGGTAGCGGCTCACGACCTCGAACGTGTGTACCGATGCCAGCCGGTAGCCGCCGATCGAGCCCACAGTCGCCTCCTCCTCAGCGCGGGTGCCAGGTCACTGCCGGGATCCTAGGGTCAGAAATTAGTGCAGCGGTTAACTCTCGTTTTCCTCGACCAGGTGCCCGGCGGGAGACATGATCAGCAGTAGACCGAGGTGCGGGGGTGTGTGATGAGCCGTCCCAGTGCAGCAGATCGGCGTGCGGCCGGCCGAGCGATCCGTTCCGAGGTTCCCCGCTCGGCGCACGGAGAATGGCGCCCACCGGACTCCCGGACCGATCCCGTCCAGGTGCTAAGAGGCGCCGAGTCCGAGCGGGTGCCCGACCTCCTCGGGCTCCGGCACACCCGGATGGCGGCGTCGCCGTTCGGCTTCCTCCGGGGATCGGCGGGCGTGATGGCCTCCGACCTCGCCACCACCGCGCAGTCCGGTCTGCGGGTCCAGTCCTGCGGCGATGCACACATCGGCAACTTCCGGCTGCTCGGAACCCCCGAACGCAAGCTCAACTTCGACCTCAACGACTTCGACGAGACACTGCCCGCGCCGTTCGAATGGGACCTCAAGCGACTCGTGGCGAGCGCCGTGGTGGTCGCCCGGCACAACGGGTTCTCCACGGCGGCGTACCGACGCGTGGCGGACAGCATCACCCGCGAATACGAGAGCCGGATGGCCACCTACGCGCTCGAGTCGTGGCTCGACGTCTGGTATTCCCACCTCGACAGCGTCGAACTGGGCGGGATCCTGAAGCGGGCCGAAATCGACGCGGAGCACTACCGCCGGGCGATGCGACGGATCCGGAAGGCGCGCAAGAAGGACCACCTGCGGGCCGTACGCCGGCTCACCACCAGGGTCGACGGGGTTCCCCGGCTGATCGATGATCCGCCGGAGCTCTTCCACACCGACCGGGACGACGACCTCGTGGCGCAGACGGCGAAGGCCTACCGCAGCACACTCCCGCCCCATATGCAGGTCCTCTTCGATCGCTACGAACTGGTCGACTACGCGATGAAGGTGGTCGGTGTGGGCAGCGTCGGCACCCGGTGCTGGGTGGTGCTCTTCGACGGTGGCGACGACCTGCTCGTCCTGCAGGTGAAGCAGGCCGGGACCTCGGTGCTCGAGCCGTACGCCGGACCGAGCCGCTACCGCCATCACGGCCAGCGGGTGGTCCAGGGCCAACGACTCATCCAGGCGGCCGGCGACATCTTCCTGGGGTGGACGCGCGGCCAGGTCGAAGGTGTCGACTACTACGTGCGGCAGCTCTGGGACATGAAGGGCAAGCTCGACACCGACGGCATCGACGAAGACTCCCTGACGCTGCTCGGCGACCTGTGCGGGTGGACGCTCGCGCGTGCCCATGCCCGCAGCGGCGATCCCGCTGCGATCAGCGGCTACATCGGCAAGGGCAACGTCTTCATCCGCGCGGTCACCGATTTCGCCGTCGCCTACGCCGATCAGACCGTGCGCGATCACGAGCGCCTCTGTGCCGCAATCCGGGACGGCGAGATTCCCGGAGATCTCTGAGTTCTCATGCTGCGCGGGCTGCCGTCATGACTGAGATCGATCTAGATCGGCTGCGACGCAAGGGATTCGTGCTCTTGGGTACCAGCATCATCTGGACCGTCATCGTGGCCGCCGTCGCACTCACGGCCGGTGTCTTCGCCTCCTCGGTCGCCTTGATCGGACTGGGCCTGGACTCCGGGATCGAGTTGTTCTCCGCGGCGATCGTCATCTGGCAGCTGCGCGGCGTCGATGTGGATCGCGAGACCCGGGCCATCCGCCTGATCGGGATGGCGCTCTTCGCCAGCGCCGTCTACCTCCTCGTCGAGAGTGTTCATGAGCTCATCGGCAACGAGCACCCCGAACACTCCGTACCGGGCCTCGTGATCTCCGCCGCCGCATTGGCGGTCATGCCGGTCCTGTCGTTCTCGAAACGCCGTACCGGACAGTCATTGGGGAGTCGCACTCTCATCGCGGACGCCGTCGAGACATTGATGTGCGCCTACGCCGCGGCTATCGCCCTGCTCGGCGGGGGCCTCGACACCTGGCTCGGCTGGTGGTGGGCGGTCCCTGTCGCCGGGCTCATCATGGCCGGTATCGCGATCGTGGAAGGTGTCGAGGTCTGGGGACACCGGACAATGTCCGGTGCCGACGGCGGGGCTCAGGGCTAGGTTCGCCCGAGGACAGCGGTTCCGTGGGCGTCGATCGCCGGGTTGGCGTGTCGACTCGGCGCTGATCGGTGAGATGTCTGCCTTACGACGGCATCCGCACCGGGCGTCCCGCGTCGTCAACCAAAGAGCCCTATCGCCATGGGTATCGACCGCTCCGTGCGCCGATCGGCCGGTCGCACTGTGCTCGGTGGCGGCCCGCCGATGCTGCCCATCGGCGGTGGTTCGGGCAGGGCGAACCAAGGATCCTTGGCCAAGAGGTGGGGGAGATGTGGACTAAGCGCATAGCGGCACTGGTGTTGGGTGCCGCCCTGGGGATCTCGGTGGGCGTAGTCGGTTCGTCGGCTTCGGCCGCGACCGGCGACCGGCCGACGAACGTGGCGGCAGTGAAGGCGGGGGAGCGGGTGCAGCTGCACAAGGACGGGACGTTGACCGTCGCTGCACGGCTGCGGTGCAAGCCAGGGTGGGTGGCCGAAGAGGTTTCTGCGACCCTCGGACAGGGCCAGGCGTCGGCCAGCGGGTTCGCCGTCGTGGCTGTGCCTTGCGACCGTCGGTGGCATCGGGTGACGTTCGACCTCGGCGACAGTGCCGGCACGTTCCACCCGGGGCGGGTGACGTTCAACTTCCTACAGTTCCTGGTGACGAACGCATCCAGCGGGGACTCCGCGGGTGCGCACGACAACGGGGCGCACGCTCGACTTCGGCTCGCCTGCTGAGGGAGCGTTACCAGCGGATGTCGAGGTAGGCGGCGCCGTACGTGGTGAGAGCCTGCAGCGCCGAGCCAGCGGGGGGCGACCCGTCGTCCGGGAGGAAGCTGACTCCGCACCGGGCGTTGTACGCCAAGACCCAGGTGACTGCTGCTGCTGCGTTCTGTTGCTCGGCCCGGCTGAACGGGTGTGATCGGGCGTCTTCGTAGTCGCGCAGAAATGCCGCTACCTCGTCCGGCGTCGGAGAGTCGGCGCAGACCACGCCACCCGAGGTGAAGTCCCCGGCGGAAACCCCTACCACCACCGCTTCCGGCGCTGCGGCAAGGCTGTCCCAGTCGTAGGAGGAACTCACCGCGCCGTCGAGGAAGCGGAGGTTTCCGCAGCACCAATCGGCATGCGCGATCGCATCGGGTGGGCCGACCTGCTCCAGCGCGCCGGCGGCGCGGCGGGCGAGGTCGTCGATCCAGGTGAACTCCTCGGGGGTGACGGTGAAGTCGAAGATCGGGTCGTGCGGGGTTGGCCACGGACCGCGCTCGTAGCGACTCCATGCGGGCGCACCGGCGATGATGGCGTCGACCGGCGAACTGCGCAGGAGGTCGCGCTGCGCGAACAGGGCTTGTGCCATCGCACGGCGGATGGTCGGCTCATGCCCGTTGCCCGGTTCGCCGTCGGTGCGCAGCGTCTCGATCAGTGCGGTCCGGCCATCGGTGGCGGCCGGCCCGTCGAGTGGGTCAGGACACGGGTACCCGGCGTCGGCGAGCCGTCGTTGGCACGCCGCGACAGCACCGAGATAGGGCAGGTCAGCAGGGTCGCGGTGAACCTTGATCGCGACCTGCCGTCCGTCGCTGAGCGCGCCGCCATAGACCGCGGCGATTCGTCCGGTACGGAGCAGGATGCGGGAGAGATCGACGCCGAGTCGGGCTCGCAGGTGCCGGGCGAGCCAGTCGTCGATCTGGTCGCGCTTGCCGGTCCCGAAGACGGCCCGCTCGATGCCGCTCGCCTCGTTGTCGTCGATAACAGACGAGGCTACGCTCAGGTGGATCGATGCAGCCCGCCCGAGCTGGATGCGCCGATACGGGCCCGCGTTAATGGGACGTAAATATTTCGGCCTCCGCCGTAACAATGGTGTGAGAATTCCGCCCCGCGAGGTCCGGCAGTAGTGCACTGGTCACGTGGCCGATCAGTTGCACATGCAGCGTCCCGGACTCAGCCGACCGGTGCTGTCGCGCGCGGACGATCCGCGGTGGCGGGAGCCGGCGCTGACCACCGGTCTGGGGATCGCGGGTGGTTTCTTCCTGATCTCCGTCGTGACTGCGCTGCTGGTCGCCCTGGGCCTGCATGTGGACGCTGCGTCCGATCTCGGAGTCCTCGCCGCCGCGACCGCCGTCGTCGCCGTGCTCGGTTCCCTGCCGGTCGCCCTGTTCGCGGCCGGATTTTCCTGGCTGTGTCTGAACGGCTTTCTCGTCGACCGGTTGGGCGTCCTGCGCTGGCACGGGCTGGTGGACGGTGGGCGTCTTCTGACCCTGGTCGCGGTCGCCGTTGGCGTGGTGATCGTGCGATCGGTCGCGGTATCGGCGTATTGCTGGAACCGCGCACGCACGGGAGCCTCGTGGTCGGACGCGGTGCCGGGACCTGCCGCGTGGTCGCCGTCAGGTGAGCCGGTACGGAACGACGGCGACGACCGCGTCGGTGCGGGAGCGCAGCGCGGCGGCGAGCACAAGTCCACGCTGGTTGTGAAGTAGCCGGTATCGCCGGCGCCGGGGTTCGACCTCGGCGAGTAGCACGGCGACCTGGCGGCCGGCGTCGAGCTGGTGCTGGACGTAGCCGACTATCGGTGTGACGAGCGTGCGGTGCGGGCTCGGCAGTATTCGCAGCTCCACAGCGGGCAGCCATCGCTCCCATTGGGCGCAGAGCTCCCGCGTCGCGTCGGCGTCGATGCCCACAGCAATCGGCACTACCTCACCGCCGAGTCGGAAGGCCACCTGCAGCGCGAACTGGGACAGCCGGCTGACGGACACCACGGGGACGACGACGATCGACCCTCGGTCGGTCTCAGTCGGCGGCGTCGCACCCGTCGGCGGCGGGATCGGCTCGCCGAGGCCGAGTTGGTGGCCCACGTAGTCGTAGTAGTGCTCGATGCGGGTGAACAGCAGGATCAGTGCCGGAATGATGATCAGCAACAGCCAGGCGCCCTCGGTGAACTTGCTGGCCAGGAAGACGACCGCGGCGATGGCGGTGAGGACCGCGCCGGTCCCGTTCAACGCCGCGCGGCGCAGCCAGCCGGGACCGCGGGTATCACGCCAGTGCCGTACGAGACCGACCTGGCTGATCGTGAACCCGATGAACACGCCGATCGCGAACAGCGGGAGCAGGCGTTGGGTGTCGGCACCGATGGCCAGCAGCAGAATCGCGGCGAGCAGGGCGAGCGCGAAGACACCGTATCGAAAGACCGGACGTTCGGCGCGGAGCGCGAACAGATGCGGTAGGCGGTTGTCCTTGGCGAGCAGGCTCATCAGGACGGGAAGCCCCCCGAAGCTGGTGTTGGCCGCGAAGCCGAGTACGAGCGTGACCGTCACGTTGGTGACGTAGAACGGCCAGCCGGTCCCGAATGCGGCGGCGGACAACTGCGCCAGGGTCGTGACATCGCCGCGCGGTACGACGTGGTGCAGCTTGATCAGCGCGCCGAGCCCGATGAGCATCGATCCCAGCAGGATGCCCAGCCCGAGTTCGGTGTGCTGGGCCCGTTTGGCTGCGGGGGTTCGGAACGCCGGCACGCCGTTGGCGATCGCTTCGACCCCGGTGAGCGCCGAGCAGCCCGCGGCGAAGGCTTTCAGGAGCAGGACCACGCCAAGTGCCTCGGTCGGCACGAACGGGGCGAGGTTGGTGCCGATCGTTGCGACCGGATGACTGCGGAGCAGACCGATCACGATGGTCGACACGATCGCCAGGATGAACACGACGGTCGGCAGCATGAGAGCTTTCGCGGACTCCGCAATGCCGATCAGGTTGAGAACTGTCAGGATCACCAGACCGATGAGAGCGATTGCCAACAGATGGTGGGCCAGGGACGGAAAGACGCTGGCGAGACTGGCTGCGCCCGCGGCGAGGCTCACCGCGACGGTGAGGACGTAGTCGACGACCAAGCTGGCCGCGGCGAGCAGGCTGATCCGCGGGCCGAGGTTGCTCTTCGCGACCGCGTACGCCCCGCCGCCGTCGGGGTATACGGCGATCACCTGCCGGTAAGAGATCACCAGCACCAGCAGCAGCAGGGTGATCGCCACCGTGATCGGCAGCGTGAACCGCACCGCGGCCGCACCCGCCGCAACCAACGTGACGACGATCGCCTCAGGTCCGTAGGCGACGCTCGACAACGCGTCCAACGACAGCGCCGCCAGACCGCCCAGGGCCGTCAGCTTGTGCGCATCGTCGCGGTGCTCCTGCCGTACCCGCCGATCAGGGATGTGCTCAGCCAGCTTGCTCGCCCGTTGGTCGGTCATCAGTTGAGTCCTACCCGAGCCTGCTCGTTGGTGCCAGCGTCGGTTAGCCGGTGGGTCGCGATGCAGTAGTCGCCATCATCATGCGTCGTAATCACATCTGAGGGCGGGACATGCGGGTGGAGCGCGCGATGTTGCGCTGTCCGGCTAGCTGGTGGTGACCAACTCGAGTGTGTGTCGTCGCGTATTGCCCGGCGGGTCTGGTCGGTCGGGTGGGTCGGGCATGGCGGGGAGGTGGTGCAGCCGGTTGCGGCGCGGTGTTTGGGTGGGGTCGATCCAGGGTGGGGGCAGGAACTCGGGTAAGCCTTGATGGAGTCGGACCTGCCAGCCGTGGTGGTGGATGGTGCGGTGGTGGTGCCCGCACAGCAGCACCAGGTTTCCTAGTGCGGTGGGTCCGCCGTCGGCCCAGTGGTGGATGTGGTGGCCGTCGCACCAGGCGGCGGGGCGGTCGCAGCCGGGGAACGCGCAGCCGCGGTCCCGGGCGACGAGGGCGCGGCGGATGCCGACGGGGATGGTGTGACTGGCCCGGCCCACATCCAACGGCTGCCCGGCGCCGCCCAACAACACCGGGATCAGCTGCGCGTCGCAGGCCAGCCGCCGGGCGGTCGCGGCGGTGATCGGCCCGCCCCAGCCGAGGTCGGCGGCGCCGAGCTGCTTGCGCAGGGTGTCGTAGTCGAGGGTGAGGGTGACCTGCGGCCGTTGCCCGCCGGAGTCGGGGAGGTCCCCGGT
>DASXJE010000200.1 GCA_036497565.1 Mycobacteriales bacterium | reverse complement strand
TGATGGGGGTTGTTGATGCCTACCCGGGATGGCGAGGTTGCCGCCGGCGGGTCACGTAGGGCGGGGACCGGTCGGCGTGGGTGGCGCCGGTCGAAGTTGTCCCGCGATGTGGTGTTCAGTGCGGCGTTGGAGCTCATCGATCGGGACGGGATCGAGAATTTGTCGATGCGGGGGTTGGGGCAGGCGCTGGGCCGTGACCCGATGACGATCTACAAGTACACGCCGAACAAGGCGGCGATCTTGGATGGGGTCACGGAGGTGATGCTGTCCCAGTTGGCGCCGAGCAACGGGAACAAGCCGGGGGACTGGCGGGAAGAGCTACGGAAGATCGCTCGGCAGTTCCGGGAGATCGCGTTGGCGCATCCGAACGCGGTGGCATTGATCGTGACCCGACCGTTGTCGAGTCCGTTGGCGCGTCGGCCGCCGGGAACGTTGCGGCCGTTGGAGTACATCCTGGAGTTGCTGGCCGGGGCAGGGATCTCGGGTCGGGATGCGCTGTTCGTGTACCGGTCGTTGTTCGGGTTCTTGGTGGGACACATTCTCAACGAGTTGCAGGAGGTGGTGGATGAACCTGAAGAGGACGACGACCTGTTGCGGTTGGGTCTGCAGAACCTGCCGCTGCGGGAGTTCCCCCGGCTACGGAGCCTGGCCTCGGCGCTGATCAGCTACGACGGCGCGGCCGAACTCGAACGCGGACTCGACCTGCTCATCACCGGACTGAGCACCCAACTCACCACCAAACCAAAGAAGAAATAGACTCGAGGACCCCCGGAAGGCGCCGCTGAGGGGAGCCCGGGCCAGAGTGGAGTGTCGGCACGGCCGGACGGTGGCTCGGGAGAATCGGGTACCGGAAGACGTCGGTCGAAGTCGATGACCTGCGATTGCTCTACGCCCTGGCAGCATGCGCAGAGCGAGTCCGGTGAGAACTCGGGCCGTCATCCCAGGTCAGGTTGGTCGCGTAGATCCATGGCCAAGGCGTTCACGGCGTCGGCCCATTCGGTCGACACATCCGGTTCCCCGGTGAGCCCATCGAGGACGTCGATGAGGACATCAGCGCGATGCTCGGCGATCTCGCGGGCAGCCGGGTCCGCGTCGGCGAGGCTGTGGGCGGCGTGTCGAAGCAACCAGCTACAGATGTTCACCACTGCGGTCTCACCCCCGTATCGGCGTTGCTCGGCATCGCAGCCGTCGGGTAGCGGCAGGGCGTCGACCGGCGTAAGCCAGGCTCCTGCTGTCGGGTACTTCTCTTCCGGACCGGTCGCGATCCGGAATCTGGCGGTGGCGGCGGTCTGGACGGGACCCAGCTTGGTGTGGACGGTGTAGATCCGGCGCGACGGGTGATGGGGGTCGACGCGTGATTGGACACGCTCGACGACGACGGTCTCGACGACGTAGTCATCGGTGCTCTTCCAACGTTTGGACGGCTCGATCTTGACCGGTAGATCAAGGCCCCGATTAGCTCGATGGACCAAGACACGTTCGCCGACCCGCAGGTGTGGAGGGCTGGCCACGGGCTGACGGGAGCTCCGGGAGGGAGCGACCTGCTCGGACCTGGCAGCTGTCATGCGGGTAAGGATAGTGATCAAATGCGGGGAACGGCGCCAGTCATGCGTGGCGCAAGTCCGGCGCGTCGCTTCGATGTTAGCCTGCGGCGGCCCGGACTGCTGCGACGAGACTAGCCACAATCACGCCGAGGGTGAGCAGGAGAAGCGTGACCGGTGCGAGCGCGAGCGCGAGCACCAGCGAGAGAATCGCAGCGGCCCGCTGCTTGACGCTCGCGCCCCGCCACCCTCCGCGGATCGCGGCAAGCACCGGATTTCGGCCTCCGAGAAGGGCTTTGATGCTTTCATAGCCGGCCCCTTCAGTGACGCCACCGGACGCCACAGCCTCGTCGACCTGGCCGCTCCAGCTATCGATCTTCTGCGAAGCTTTTTCGGTCGCGTAGCCGAGGGCCGATTCGGACAGGTTGCGGAGGGCGGAGGACGTGTCCGACGCGGCGGAGGGTCGCTCGACGGTGCTGACTGCTGCCATGATTCTCCTTATCTTGATGTCAGGGCACTGCTAGGCGGTGCGAGATCGTTTCTCGCGGCTAGGCGGGATGCGTTCCTCGATCTGGAGCTCACGCTCGGCACCGGGCTCGCCGCGGTCGAGTTGCCGGCTGCGTTCCAGCTCGGCGTTGAGCTCGGCGCCGAAGAGGATCGCCAGATTGGTCAGCCACAGCCAGACCAGGAAGACGATCACGCCACCGAGCGCGCCGTAGGTCTTGTTATATGAGCCGAAGTTGGCCACGAAAAACGCGAATCCGGCCGAGGCGACGAGCCACACGATGACGGCGAGGGCGGTACCGGGAAGGACCTTCTTGAAGCCGCCGAGCTTCGCGTTGGGCGCGGCGCAGTAGAGCACCGCGATCATCGCGATCACCACGAGCAACAGCACCGGCCACTTGGCGATGTTCCATGCCGTGACGGCGGCCGATCCGGCGCCGATGGCCGATCCGACCTTGCCCGCGATCGGGCCGGTCAGCGCCAGTGCGAGCAGGACGACGGCGAGCAGCAGGACCAGGACCAGGGTGACGACCAGCTGGAGCGGCCGCAGCTTGATGAACCCGCGTCCCTCCTCGACCTCGTA
>DASXJE010000199.1 GCA_036497565.1 Mycobacteriales bacterium | reverse complement strand
TCCGCGTACGTCGCGAAGCCTTCGTTGAGCCAGATGTGGCTCCAGTCGGCGATGGTGAGGCTGTTGCCGAACCACTGGTGCGCCAGCTCGTGGACGACGAGTCGTTCATGGGTGCGCCGGCCGTCGATGTGGTTCGCGCCGAAGATCGACATCCCTTGGGCCTCGATCGGGTCCTCCAGCTCGTCCTCGGTGACGACGAGTTGGTAGTTGGCGAACGGGTACGGGCCGAAGAACCCCTCCAGCGCGGTCATGATCGCGGGGTGCCGGCCGAGGTCGCGCGCGGCGTTCTTGCGCAGCCGGGCCGGGAGCAGCGCGACCTGTGGCACTCCGCCGGCGGCGAGCTCGACCTCGTCGTAGCGCCCGATCTGCACGCTGACCAGGTACGACGCCGTGGGCTCCGCCCGCTCGTACACCCAGGTCCTGGTGCCGGCCGAGCTGCGCCGCGCGGTGAGCACGCCGGTGGCGGCGACCGTGTACGGCGCCGCGGTGGTCACGGTGATGCGGTAGGTCGCCTTGTCCGAGGGGTGGTCGTTGCACGGGAACCAGGACGGCGCGCCGACCGGCTGGCTGGCGACGAGCGCGCCGTCGGTCAGCTCGTCCCAGCCGACGTCGCCCCAGCGGCTGGACACCGGTGCGGGGTTGCCGACGTAGCGCACCTCGACGGTGAACCGCCCCTCGACCGCTCGGGCCGGCGTGACGTGCAGCTTGTCGCCGTTGCGCGTCGAACGGGTCTGCGTGAACCGCGCCGGCCGGCCGTCGACGAGCACCTTCGGCACGCGGAACGCGGCGAGGTCGAGGCTGAACCGGCTCAGCGGCGCGTCGGCCACGGCGGTGAGCACTGCCCGCCCGCTGAGCCGGTTGGCCGCGAGCTTGTAGTCGAGGTCCAGCTCGTAGTGCTCGACCCGGTACCCACCGTTGCCGTGCGCGGGCAGGTACGGGTCGCCCGACCGCGCCGCGCCGACCGTCGGTTTGCGGCTCAGCCCCACGTCGTGATCGGGTTGCCCAGCCAGCGGGTCGCGGCCGGGACGGTGTCGCCCCGGGTGACCAGCGATCCCGGTCCGACGGTCGTGCCCGCGCCGATGCCCGCGCCCGGGAGCACGATCCCGTTGGGCCCGAGGGTCGCGCCCTCGTCGATGTGTACCTCGTCCATGCTCATGATCCGATCATGGAACAGGTGAGTTTGCACGACGCAGCCCCGGTTGACGGTCGCGCCGTCGCCGAGCCGCACGAGATCGGACTCGGGCAGCCAGTACGTCTCGAGCCACACGCCGCGCCCGATGCTCGCGCCCATCGACCGCAGCCACCCCGTCAGCACCGGGGTGCCGTTCGCCGGCCCGACCAGCCACGGCACCGCCAGTACCTCGACGAACGTGTCGGCCAGCTCGTTGCGCCAGACGAACGAGCTCCACAGCGGGTGCTCCACCGGCCGGAACCGGCCCACGAGCAGCCACTTCATCACCGTGGTCACGCCAGCGGCCGTGACACCCGCCGCGAGCAGCAGCGGGCCGGCGAGCAACGCGGCCACCCCGAACCCGGCCGAGACCTGGACCGCCATCAGTACCCCGACGACGAGCACGGCGAGCGCGACGGAGCACATCACCGGCACCACCCGGCACAGCTCGATCAGCCCTCGGGCGATCTTGAGCCGGCGGGGCGGGTTGAACGTGCGGCTCGTGTCGCCCCGCTCGACCGTCCTGCGCAGCGGCATCGGCGGCAGACCGAGCCACGACGAGCCCTTCTTCGCCTTGCGCGGGGTTGCGGACAGCACGCCGACGAGCCCGCGGTTGGGCACCGAACGGCCCGGCGCGGTCATGCCGGAGTTGCCGAGAAACGCCTGCTTGCCGACGCGTGACGGCGCCACGTGCAGCCAGCCGCCGGAGAGCTCGTAGGTGCCGACCATGGTGTCGTCGGCGAGGAACGCGCCGTCCGCGACCGTGGTCATCTTCGGCAGCGCGATCACCGTCGACGCCTCTACATCGCGGCCGACCTTCGCGCCGAGCAATCGCAGCCACGCGGCCGTGAACTGGCTGGCGTACAGCGGGAACAGGCTGGTGCGAGCCATGCCCATCAGCCGCTCGGTGGTCCAGACCTGCCAGCCGGCGCGGCTGTGCACCGGGTGGAAGCCCTCGGCCATGCCGATGCCGAGCAGGCGCACCCCGGCGACGACGAGCGCCGCGTACGCCAGCAGGTACGCCACCGTCGCGGGGGCGACCATGAGCAGCGCCCGGCCCATCGTGGCCGAGGGCGACGTCGTGGCGCCGCCGATGCTCGTTCCGCTGACGCTGCTCTCGGCGACCCCGGCGGCGATGATCACCAGCGCCGGCAGCGCGGCCACCGCGGGCATCAGCCCGAGCAGCATCGACGTGACGCCGTAGGCGAGCGTCCAGGTGCGCGAACGCGGCGGCCGGGACGACGGCCAGCGCACGCCACTCTTGCCGGTCCGCCCCGCCGGCGAGCCGGCCCAGCGCTGACCGGCGGGGACGGCGCCGCGCACCGTCGACCCCGCTGCGATCTCGGCGCCCTTGCCGATCCGCGTGCCCGGCAGCAGGGTGCTGCGCGAGCCGACGGTGGTCCCGGCGCCGATCCGGATCTTGCCGATGTGCACGACGTCGCCGTCGACCCAGTGGCCGGCGAGATCCACCTCCGGCTCCACGGCCGCGCCGCGCCCCACCTTGAGCAGGCCCGTCACGGGAGGCGGCGAGTGCAGGTCGACGTCCTTGCCGATCTTCGCGCCGAGCGCCCGGGCGTAGCGGGTGGTCCAGGACGCGCTGGAGATGCCGGTCGCGCCGGACAGCTCCGCGAGGCGGGTGGCCGCCCACAGCCGCACGTGCACCGAGCCACCGCGCGGATAGCTGCCGGGACGCACGCCGCGCAGCAGCAGCCGGACGCCCCCCGCCGCGATCCCGACCCGGCCAGCCGGGCTGAACAGCACCAGCCAGGCCACCGCGAGCGACCACCACGGCACTGCAGGCATCCAGGGGAGCGGGAGCGTCGTGGCGGCGACCGTCGAGATCGCGGCGGCGACGCTCGCCCAGCGCAGGCCGACCAGCGCCAGCATCGGAGCCATCAGCAGCGCTTGCGCGAACGCCGCGCGCCGGGGCGTCGGAGCGACGTCGCGCCGGCTGGTCGTGGTCGTGCTCAGTGTGTCCAACCGGGCGCCGAGCGACCCCAGCTTCGGGTTCAGGTAGATGTCGTTGACCGACACTCTCGGGTGCCGGGTGCGGATCCGTGCCACCAGCTGCGCCGCGGTCAGGCTGCCGCCGCCGTGGCTGAAGAAGTCGGCCCCCGGGTCGGTCACCGCCACGCCGAGGATCTCCGCCCAGCCCTCGGCAAGCCAGCCCTCGGTGGGGGTCAGCAGGCCCGCCGCGACGGGGTCGACGCCGCTGGCCGCCGGCAGTGGCCACGGCAGTGCATCCCGGTCGACCTTGCCGGACGTGCGCGTCGGCAGGTCCTCGACCACCGCGAGCAGCGGCACGAGCGCGGCGGGGAGCTGCTCGCGCAGGGCCAGCGACGCGGTATCGGTGTCCAGACCGCCGTCGGTGACCACATACCCCACGAGCACCTGGTTCCCGGCCCGGGTGCGGCGCACTGCGGCCGCCGCGCCCCGGACGCCGGGCAGCGTGAGCAGCGCGGCGTCGACCTCACCCAGCTCGATGCGCCGACCGCCGAGCTTGACCTGCTCGTCGGCGCGCCCGAGGAACAGCAGCCCCGCCTCGTCGGCGCGGACCACATCACCGCTGCGGTAGGCGCGCTCCCAGCCCAGCGAGGGCAGCGCGGCGAACTTCGCGGCGTCCTTCGCCGTGTCCAGATAACGGGCGAGGCCGACTCCGCCGATCACCAGCTCGCCGCTCTCGCCCATCGCAACCGGGTCGCCCGCGCTGTCGACGACGGCGAGCGCCCACCCGTCGAGCGGCAGTCCGATCCGGACCGGCCCCGCACCGGTGAGCTGGGCGGCGCAGGCGACGACGGTAGCCTCGGTCGGCCCGTAGGTGTTCCATACCTCGCGGCCCTCGACGGCCACCCGCTCGGCCAGCTCGGGCGGGCACGACTCCCCGCCGAAGATCAGCAGGCGCACGTCCTCCAGCGCTTCCGTCGGCCAGAGCGCGGCGAGCGTCGGGACGGTGGAGACGATCGTGATCCGCTGCGCCTCCAGCCACGGTCCGAGGTCAACCCCGGTACGCACCAGCGCCCGGGGTGCCGGGACCAGGCAGGCACCGTGCCGCCACGCGAGCCACATCTCCTCGCAGGAGGCGTCGAACGCGACCGACAGCCCCGCCAGCACCCGGTCACCGGGCTGGATCGGCTCGTCGGTGAGGAAAAGGCGAGCCTCGGCGTCGACGAACGCCGCGGCGGAGCCATGGCTGACCGCGACGCCCTTCGGCGTGCCCGTCGAGCCGGACGTGAAGATGATCCACGCGTCGTTGTCGGGGCCGGGTGCGCCCGGTGTGCCGATCGGCGTGGCGTGCGTCGTGAGGGACCCGTTGTCGCCGAGCACCGCGCACACCCCAGCCTCGCCGAACACGAGCTCGGCCCGCTCCTCGGGGTCGTCGGCGTCGACCGGGACGTACGCGGCGCCCGCGGCGAGTACCGCGAGGACCGCGACGTACAGGTTGGCGGTGCCGGAGGAGATCCGGACGCCGACGCGGTCACCGACCCCGATGCCGGCAAAGGCGAGGCGGCGCCGGACGATGCCGACCTCTTCGGCCAGCCTGCGATAGGTGAGCACCGTGCCGCCGGCGTCGACCGCGGCCTCGTTGGGGTGCTTCGCGGCGGTCTCGGCGAGCACGTCGAGCAGCGTGCGGCGGACCGGAGCGAGTGTGGCGGGGTAGAGCGCGGGGCCGCGGGTGAGCGCCAGCGTCACAGGGCACCGGCCCGAGTCGGCGTGGTTCGGGCACAGCAACGGCAGCGGTCAGCGCGCGGGCGCATGTCTCACCTTCCTGGTGAACGTGCTGTGGCGTCTGCCGGGTCGAGGCTGGGTGCGGTATGTGCGGCACCACCCGGGGCACAGCGAAATCAGGCCCCTAGGTTAACGCGAGGTGTCCGTCCGGTCTCGAAGACGTGTGAGAGTTCACCCCCTGCCGACAGGGCACGGAGATCGGGCCCCGGCCCTTCGACGGCGGCGTTCAGGTCCGAACCGGTTACCGGGCCCTCAGGCGTTGCTCATCCGTCGAAGGCCGTCACGTCGATCTCGATCATGAGACCCGGAGCGAAGAGTTTCTGCACCTCGACGGTGGTGGAGGTCGGGAACGGACCGTCGCCGTAGATGCTCTTGCGATACGCCATGTGCGGTAGCAGATCGTCGAGCGAGGTCACGTACATGTTCTCCCGCACGACGTTGCTGAAGTCCATGCCACTGGTGTGCAGCGATTCCGCGATGCGTTCGTAGACGTACCGCAGCTGGGCGCCGAGATCGTCGACGAGGCTGGCTCAGAGTGTGCGGATGGCGTTCTCGAAACGGTCGAACAACTCGAGCACAGCGTGGTCACCGAACGGCAGAATCTGGGTGACGAGGACCCCGGCGTTGCCCCGGTCGCGGTCGACCCAGTAGTACGAGTTCGCCAGCCCGGCCCAGAACAGGCTGCCGGCCGACCGCCCTCCGGGCGTCTCCTCGACGTTGAGCAAACCGAGCAGACTCCACTTCTTCGTGGTGCCCGGCAGGAACTCGACGTCGTTCGAGCTGCCCGGATCGACAGTCGTGATCTTCCCGATCGTCAGGTCGCCGATCTGGTTGGACAGGGCCTCGGTCAGGGTGTCCTCGCGCAGGATCCGGACCCCGTCCACCGCGCCGCCCCCGAGGATCATCCGGAGCAGGGTCAGGTAGTCGGCGGGGGAGCCGTACATCGCGCCCCCGGCCATCAGGAACTCCGGTTCCTGGGTCATCTCGAACTCGATCCGCACCAGGCCGTCGGGCGACCGGAAGTTCATCGCGGCCAGCTCATCGCGCAGCGCCGGGCCGAGCCGGAAACTCGTGGCCGACATCCCCAGCGGATCGAGGACCGAGCCGCGCAGGTACCGCTCGAGGTCCTGGCCGCTGGCGGCCTCGATCGCCTTCCCGACCCAGTCGATGTTCATGCCGTACTCCCAGGCCGTACCCGGGTCGAACAGCAGCGGGGTGGTCAGTGTCGCCTCGCGGCACTCGATGATGCCGGGCAGTCCCTCCGCCTCCTGGTAGCGGAGGACGTCTGCGTTCCAGAAGTGATAGCCATAACCCGCGGTGTGTGACAGCAGCCGTCGCAACGTGACCGCACCGTTCGCCGGGCGGACCTTCGGGCGGCCGGCATCGTCGAAACCCTCCAGGACTCTCGGCTCGGCCAGCGCTGGCAGCAAGGTCCCGAGGTCGGCGTCGAGGTCGAGCCGCCCCTGTTCGACCAGCTGCAATGCTCCGATAGCGACGATCATCTTGGTCATCGAGCCGAGCCAGGTGACGGTGTTCTCCGTCCACGGTGCCCCAGCGGCGCGATCCCCGAACGAGCCGCTGTAGCGAGTGCCGTCCCTGGTGACAGCCAGTGCGGACAGGCCCGGGATCTCGCCGGCGTCGACGGAGGCGGTGAGGAGCCGGTCGATGTCCTGGGTGCGCACGGTCGGTGCGGTCATGCCGGTCCTCCACCTTGAAGATTGGAGCAACAATCGGAGCGAGTATTGTGTAACAATCTGACGCAGTCAAGAACCCCGGGCCGTGAGCCTGCCTCAGCGTGCCAACGCGCGCGCGACCGTCTCGGCGCGGCGGAGCGCCACCAGCAGGGCGGCCCGCCCGGCAAGCTCCAGATCGTCAGCCAGGGCCTGGACGGCGACGTCGCCGCCAACGAGCAACTTGTCCAACAGTTGGCGGTGCAGGGTGGCCAGGCGGCGGGCGTCGAAGTCCGGATGCAGGACGGCGAGCAGAGTCCGGGTCTCGTCTTCGCAGCGGGCGTAGGCCGACAGCAGGTGCGAGTTGTCAGCCGCCGCGACGATCGCCCGGTGGATACGAGCGTGTACCTCCGTCAACTCACCCCAGGACGGCGCCGGATCCCGACCGACCAGCCGCTCGAGTTCCTCCACCACTGCCACCACCGGCGTGAGATCGGCGCCGTCCGCGAGTGCCATGCGCAGCGCACCGATCTCGAGCACCTTGCGGAAGCCGAAGATCTCGTCGATCCGGCGCTGCGTCAGCGGCGGCACCACGGCGCCCCGGTTGCGCTCGTGGACGATCAGGCCGCGCTCCACCAGCAGGCGGATGGCGGATCGCACCGTGTGCCGGCCGACTTCGAACCGCTCCGCGAGCTCGCCTTCCCGCAGGCGTGTTCCCGCCGCGTACCGCCCGTCGAGCAACTCATCGCGCAGTTGCACCGCGACCCGCTCCGGGGCGGTGG
>DASXJE010000198.1 GCA_036497565.1 Mycobacteriales bacterium | reverse complement strand
GGGTGCGAACACGGGCGGCTGTCTCGCAGGAGAGGGGCGAGGATGGAGCGGGTCTGTTTCCTGCTGCAGGTCAAGCCGGACCGGATCGAGGAGTATCGCGCCCGCCACCGCGCGGTCTGGCCGCGCATGCAGGAGGCGCTCCAGAAGACCGGGTGGCGCAACTACTCGATCTTCGTCCGCGACGACGGCCTGCTCGTCGGCTATCTCGAGGCCGACGACTTCGCCGCAGCACAGCAGGCGATGGCCGAGACGGAGGTCAACGCGGAGTGGCAGGCCGAGATGGCAGAATTCTTCGTCGACCTCGATGACCAACGACCGGACGAAGGCTTCGTCCGCCTGGCGGAGGTGTTCCACCTTGACTGACCCCGCGACGACTGGCCCCGCAACCGACGTACCTCTCGAGGTGCAGGCGCTGCTCGACCGCAGCCACGAACTCGGAGCGGATCCCCGCAACACCAACTACGCCGGGGGCAACACCTCGGCCAAGGCCACCGTCCCCGACCCGGTGACCCGCGCCGACATCGAGTTGCTGTGGGTGAAGGGCTCCGGGGGCGACCTCGGCACGCTCAAGGCGACCGGTCTCGCGGCCCTCCGGCTGGACCGGCTGCGCGCCCTCGTCGACGTCTACCCGGGCGTCGACCGCGAGGACGAGATGGTGGCGGCGTTCGACTACTGCCTGCACGGGAAGGGCGGGGCGGCGCCGTCGATCGATACGGCGATGCACGGCCTCGTCGACCGCCCCCACGTCGACCACCTGCACCCCGACTCGATCATCGCGTTCGCGACCGCCGCCGACGGCGAGGCGCTCACGAAGGAGTGTTTCGGCGAGCGCGTCGTCTGGGTCCCGTGGCGCCGGCCCGGCTTCCAACTCGGGTTGGACATCGCCGGGATCGTCCAGGAACACCCGCAGGCGGTCGGCGCGATCCTCGGCGGGCACGGACTCACGACCTGGGGCGACACCTCCGACGAGTGCCGGGACCGGTCGCTGTCCGCGATCCGCACCGCCACCGATTACATCGACCAGCACGGCGCCCCGGAGCCGTTCGGCTCGGCGATCCCCGGCTACGGACCGCTCGCCGCCGCCGAGCGCCGCCGCCGCGCAGCCGACCTCGCGCCGCTGCTGCGCGGACTCGCGTCCACCGACCGCCGGCAGGTCGGGCACTTCACCGACGCCGACGTCGTCCTCGACTTCCTGGCGCACGACAAGCACCCGGACCTCGCCGCGCTCGGCACCTCCTGCCCCGACCACTTTCTACGCACCAAGGTGCGCCCGCTCGTCCTCGACCTGCCGCCGGCCGCCCCGCTCGAGGAGGTCACCGCGCGGCTGCGCGAACTGCACGCCGCCTACCGCGCGGACTACGCCGCCTACTACCAGCGAAACGCCGACCCCGACTCGCCGCCGATGCGCGGCGCCGATCCGGCGATCGTGCTGGTGCCCGGCGTCGGGATGTTCAGCTTCGGCAAGGACAAGCAGACCGCGCGGGTCGCCGGCGAGTTCTACGTCAACGCCATCAACGTGATGCGCGGCGCCGAGGCGCTGTCCAGCTACGCCCCGATCCCGGAGTCGGAGAAGTTCCGGATCGAGTACTGGGCGCTGGAGGAGGCCAAGCTCGCGCGCATGCCCAAGCCCAAGCCGCTCGCGACCCGAGTGGCGGTCGTGACCGGCGCCGGCTCGGGCATCGGTCGGGCCATCGCCACACGACTCGCCGCGGAGGGGGCCTGCGTCGTCGTCGCCGATGTGAATGCCACCGGTGCGGCGGAGGTGGCCGCCGACCTCGGCGGTCCCGACGTGGCGGTGCCGGTCGAGGTCGACGTGACCGACGAGCATGCGATCGAGCAGGCGCTGCGCTCGGCCGCGCTCGCCTTCGGCGGGGTGGATCTGGTCGTCAACAACGCCGGGCTGTCGATCTCCAAGAGCCTGCTCGACACCACCGTCGACGAATGGGACCTGCAGCACGACGTCATGGCCCGCGGGTCATTCCTGGTCTCCCGGGCCGCCGCCCGGGTGATGATCGAGCAGGGGCTGGGCGGTGACATCGTCTACATTGCGAGCAAGAACGCGATCTTCGCCGGCCCGAACAACGTCGCGTACGGCGCCGCCAAGGCCGACCAGGCGCACCAGGTGCGGCTGCTCGCCGCCGAGCTCGGCGAGCACGGCATCCGGGTCAACGGCGTCAACCCCGACGCCGTGGTCCGCGGTTCGGGCATCTTCGCCGGCGGCTGGGGAGCCCAGCGCGCGGCGGTTTACGGCGTCGAGGAGGAGAAGCTCGGCGAGTACTACGCCCAGCGCACCCTGCTCAAGCACGAGGTGCTGCCCGAGCACGTCGCCGCCGCGGTGTTCGCCCTCACGGCGGGCGACCTGCAGCAAACCACCGGCCTGCTGATCCCGGTCGACGCCGGGGTGGCGGCCGCCTTCCTGCGCTGACGACCGATGGCCACCACGGAGCGCCGGGACGCCCCGATACGCTCGCTCGACGTGGAGATCACCATCCGCCGGGCGCGTACCCGCGACGTCACGGCGATCCAGGAGCTGCTCGACGCATACGTCGCGAAGCGCATCCTGCTGGGCAAGAACACCGTCACCCTCTACGAGGACGTGCAGGAGTTCTGGGTGGCCGAGCAACCCGGCAGCGGGCGGGTGGTCGGCTGCGGCGCGGTGCACGTGCTGTGGGAGGACCTGGCCGAGGTGCGGACGGTGGCGGTGCACCCGGAGTACCGCAGTCAGGGCATCGGCCATCTGTTGCTCGAGCAGTTGCTGGCCGCCGCGCGTGAGGTCGGAGTCGAGCGGGTCTTCGTCCTGACCTTCGAGGTCCGGTTCTTCGCCGAGCACGGCTTCGCCGAGATCGAAGGGACTCCCGTGCCGCATCACGTCTACGCCGAGCTGCTGCGCTCCTACGACGAGGGCGTCGCGGAGTTCCTCGACCTCGAGCGGGTCAAACCCAACACCCTCGGCAACACCCGGATGCTGCGGATGCTGCGATGACCTCCGTCGTCGCCGTGGATCTCGGCGCCGCCAGCGCCCGCGTCGTGCTCGGCGAGATCGGCCGGGAGACCCTCGACCTGCGTGAGCTGCACCGGGTGCCCAACGAACCGGTCCAGGTCGGGAACACCCTGCACTGGGACATCCTCCGGCTCTACGGCGGCGTACTCGACGGGCTCCGCCGGGCCGCGGGCGACGGGGCCGCCGTCGACAGCGTCGGCGTCGACTCCTGGGCGGTCGACTACGGGCTGATCGACCGCAGCGGCGCGCTGCTGGGCAATCCGGTGCACTACCGCGACCGGCGTACCGAGGGCGCGGTCGAGGCGGTGTCGGCGGTCGTCGGCGCCGAGGAGCTCTACGCCACGACCGGCATCCAGCAGTTGCCGATCAACACGATCTACCAGTTGGCCGCGGCGCGGGGATCGGCGCAGCTCGCCGCGGCCGACACGCTGCTGCTGATCCCGGACCTGATCGGCTATTGGCTGACCGGCGAGATCGGCGCGGAGGTCACCAACGCCTCGACCACCCAGCTCTTCGACCTGCACCGGGAGACCTGGTCCGACGACCTGATCGGCCGGCTGGACCTGCCGGCCGGGATCTTCCCGCCGCTGCGCCGGCCCGGCGACCGGGTAGGCGTGATCGGCGGGAGCGCCGCCGACGAGACCGGACTCGCCGTACCGGTGACCGCGGTCGGTTCGCACGACACGGCCTCCGCCGTGGTCGCCGTGCCCGCGCGCAACGAGCGGTTCGGCTACATCTCCTGCGGCACCTGGTCATTGGTCGGTGTCGAACTGGACAAGCCGGTGCTGTCGGCCGACAGCAGGGCGGCGAACTTCACCAACGAGCGGGGGATCGACGGCACGGTGCGCTATCTGCGCAACGTCATGGGCCTCTGGCTGCTGCAGGAGAGCCAGCGGACCTGGCGGGGAGCCGGGCAGCAGACCGACGTGGCGGAGCTCCTCGCCGCGGCGGCGGCCGAACCCGCACTGCGCGCGGTCGTCGACCCCGACAACCCGGCGTTCCTCGCACCCGGCGACATGCCGGCGCGGATCGCCGCGGCCTGTCGGCGCACCGGCCAGCCGGTGCCGGACCGGCCGGCGGCGGTCGTGCGGACGATCATCGAGAGCCTCGCCCTGGCGCACCGGGTGGCGATCCGGGCGGCACAACGGCTGTCCGGACGCGCCATCGATGCGGTGCACATGGTCGGCGGCGGGGCCCGCAACGACCTGCTCTGCCAGCTGACCGCCGACGCCTGCGATCTCCCCGTCCTCGCCGGACCGGTGGAGGCGACCTCGATCGGCAACGTTCTGGTGCAGGCGCGGGCCCTCGGCGCCGTCGGCGACCTCGTCGACATGCGACGGCTGGTGGCGGCCACCCATCAGGTACGCCGGTTCGAGCCGAAGGCGGACGAGAGGGCATGGTCGTCAGCGGCGGCCCGTGCGGGGCTCGCCGACCCCTGACCCGGCCGGCCGGTCAGCCCGAGCGGGCCGCCGGCCTCGTCGACCGCGTGTCGATGGGGTCGAAGAGGCGCAGGTGATGCGCGGTCGCCGCGGCCGCGGTGCGGCTGTCGACTCCGAGCTTGGCCAGGATGTTGGACACGTGGACGCTCGCCGTCTTGGGTGAGATGAACAGCGTCGCGCCGATCTCGCGGTTGGTCCTCCCGTCGGTGACCAGGCGCAGTACGTCGAGCTCGCGATCGGTGAGACCGGTGGTGGTCCGGTCGCCGTTGGTGGAGCTTGGTGTCGTGGTGCTCGCAGCCGGTGGGCCGGCCGGGATGGTGATCCGGGCCCGCTGGGCGAGAAGAGTGATCTCCTGCTCCAGCGACCGGGCCGGCAGCCGGGCCGCGAGCCCGCGCGCCCGCGCGAGCCGGTCGCCCGCACCGCCGCGGTCGCCCGACCGCATGGCGGCTTCCCCGGCGCGGAACTCCGCGTAGGCCTGCTCGAACGGCTCGGCGAGGCGCGCCCTGAGCGCAGCCGCGGAATCCCACGCCGCGAGCTCGGCCGCGGCGTCACCGCGGTGCCGCTCGGCTTCGAACGTGAGCCGGTCGGCCTCCTGGCACATGTTGGCGGCGGCCATTCCCTGGGCTCGGTCGGTGAGCTGTGAAAGGACGGAGTCGGCGCGGGCGGCCGCGGGCGGGTCGTGCAGCGCCGCCGCCTGCGCCCGCAGCTCGACGCAGGCGCGGGCGCCGATGGCCAGGAGCGGCCAGGCGTGGCGGGCCGGAGTGGGCCTCGGGTCGAGGATCGCCGCTTCCTCCATCAGGTCGACCGCCCGGGCGGGGTCGCCGCTGGCCAGGGCCACCTCGGCCTCGAGCCGGAACTGGGGGAGGCGGTGTTGGGCGATCGGGTCGGCGGCCAGGTCGGCCCCGACGTACTGCGCGGTCGTCCGCGCGGCGTCGTCGATGTCGCCACGGCGAAGCGCGATCGCGGCCCGCAGCTGCACCAGGAAGCGGCGATGGGTCGGCGGCGGGTCCAGGGCGAGCGCGTCGTCGATGACTTCGACCGCGTCCGGCCACTGGCCCAGGGCGTACTGCGCTTCTGCCACGTTGATGGCGAGGAAGGCGCCGTGGTTGCGTGCGAGCCCGGCGGCGGCGGCCCGGCCCGTGCCGCTGCGGGCCACCGCGATCGCCTGGTCGTAGCGTCCGGCGCCCATGAGGGCGTCGGAGCGATCCACCATCGCGCGGAACAGGCTCTCGTCGTCACCGCAGCGATCGGCGAGCTCGCTGCTTTCGTCGAACCGGCGCAGTGCACCGTCGAGATCCCCGCGGTAGGTATCGCACATGGCGAGTGTCGTCAACGCGTGCGCGGCCGAACCGTCGGCGCCGATCCGGCGGGACAGCGCCAGGGCTCGCTCGGCGGTCGCTCGCGCCTGCTCGTCGAGCGAGTGCAGCATCTCGACACCGGCGAGGAAGGCCAGCACCCGGGCGGCCATCTCGTGGTCGGGCTGCGCCTCGGCGAGGCGGGCGGCCTCCCGCAGATCATCGAACCGCTCGGTGTGCCCGATCTGCTGCCGGGAGCGGCCCCGCAGCTCCAACAGCGCCGCCGCGCGCAGCGGCTCCCGGTCGGCGTCGAGCTCACCCAGGGCGGCGGTGGCGTAGGAGTCGGCCCGGGCCGGGTCGCCGGCGGTCCGGGCGGTCTGCCCGGCCGCCTCGAGGAGGCCGACGTGATCGACGGGGAGCCGACTCGCAGCGCCCGGCGCCCGGTCCCACAGCGCCAGCACGCGTTCGAGCAGAGCCAGCTTCTCGGCGTAGGCGAAGGTCGATCCGGCGTCCTCGGCGGCGGCCCACGCGGCGGTGACCGCGCGATCGATCACGTGGGCGGCGTGCCAGTGATAGGCGATCTCCACGTTGCGGCGGTCGGGGGGCACGAGAGACGGGTCGGCTTCGATCGCCTCGGCGTAACGCTGGTGCAGCGCGGTGGCCTCGCCGGGCAGCAGCTCGTCGTGGACGGTTTCGCGGATGAGCGCATGCCGGAACGCGAAGGTCTCCTCGTCGACGACGAGGATGTTGGCCTCGACGGCGGCGCGCAGCGCTTCGGCGAGATCGTTGTCGTTTTCGGTGGTGACCGCATCGAGGAGGCGATGGCCGACCCGGTTGCCGCCGGCCGCGGCGACCCGCAGCACCCGCTGGGCGGAGTCAGGGAGCCGCTCCACCGTGCGCAACAGCAGGTCGCGGAGCGATTCGCTGATGTCGTAACGGCCGTCGTCCTCGCAGGACAGCAGCGCTTCGACGAAGAGCGGGTTGCCCTCGGCCCGGCCGACGAGGAGATCGACGAGGGCTGGCTCCGGCTCGCGACCGAGGATCCCGGCCGCCTGCGCCGCGACGTCGGGCCGACTCAACCGGTCGAGATCGAGTCGCTCGACCCCGGGCACCCGGGCGAGCTCGGCCAGCAGCGGCCGGAGCGGATGGCGGCGGTGCAGGTCGTCCGACCGGTAGGTGGCGATGAGGAGTACGCCGGACGTGCGCAGGCTGCGCACGAGGAAAACCAGGAGCTCACGGGTCGAGCGGTCGGCCCAGTGCAGGTCCTCGATGACGAGGACCAACGGACGCTGCGCGGCCAGGCCCTCGAGGAGTTGGAGAAACCCCTCGAAGAGCGGTGCGCGTGCTGTCTCGTCGCCGGGCCGTCGATCCGACCGCCCCAGCTCCGGCAGACACGGCGCGAGGTCGCCGACGTCGGGAACCAGAGCGCCGACCGCGTCGACACCGATGTCGCGGACCAGGCTGCGGAGCGCGGCGGTGAACGGCGTGTAGGGGAGGCCCTCGGCACCTAGCTCGAGCGCGCCGCCGACCAGGACCCGGCACCCGGCCCGGGTCGCCACGCCGGCGAACTCGGTGACCAGTCGGGTCTTGCCGACACCTGCCTCGCCGGCGATGAGCACGGTCTGCGACTCGGCGTCACCGGCCTCGCGCAGTGCCGCACCCAACGCGGCGAGCTCCGCCGTACGGCCCACGAAGACCGGGCTGCTGGTACCTCTGGTCACACCAGCCAGGATGCCACCGACCACCGACATCGCGCGGCCCGCTCAGCGGCTGCCCGCGGAGGTGGAGCCGCCGGGGATCACCCGGAGCGCGGGTGCGCGGGCCGGAGTGGGGGCGGGCGCCTGCGGCGCAGGCGTCCGGGTCGGGGTCGACGTGCGGCGGTGCAGCAGCCGGGACCAGGACCAGCCCGGCCTGTGGCGGGCGATCAGGCGATGGACTTCCGCCTCGTGCCGCAGGTCGGCGATGTGCTGCTCGGCGATGCGGGCCGTCACCTCGGAATACATGGTGCCTCCTCGTTGTGCGCCGGCCGCTCGACCGACACGTCGAGGTTCCCGCGGGGACCCCGGTCACCACATCGGACAAAATCAGTGTTGTGGCCGGCCCGGGTCCTTAGGCGGAGGGTCCGGAGTGCTTAGGGACGGACGACGGACGACTGAGGGGGGCCGGTGACCAGACGCGGATGGCTCCTTTTTGTCACCATGTGCGTGGTCTGGGGCATCCCGTACCTCCTTATCAAGGTCGCCGTACGGGACCTCAGCCCGGTGAGCCTCGTCTTCTTCCGCACCGGCATCGCCGCGCTGCTCCTGGTGCCGGTCGCCGTCGCGCGGGGCCAGTTCCTCCCGGTCTTCCGGCGGTGGCGCCCGCTGGTCGTCTACACGGTCGTGGAGATGGCGGTTCCGTGGCTGCTGCTGTCCCGGGCCGAGGAACGGCTGTCCAGCTCGTTGACCGGGCTGCTGGTGGCCGCCGTCCCGCTGGTCGGCGCAGTGCTCGCCCGGACGACCGGGGACCGCGAGCGACTGGAGCCGCGCCGGATCGTCGGACTGCTCGTCGGCATCGGCGGCGTGGCTGCCCTCGTCGGGCTCGATCTCGGCTCGGTGGATCTGCCTTCCCTCGGCGGTATGGCGGTCGTCATCGTCGGTTACGCCGTGGGCCCGGTGATCCTCTCCCGGTCGCTGGGTGACCTGCCCGCGCTCGGTGTGGTGGCCGCGTCCCTCGCGCTGTGCGCAGTCGGCTACCTCCCGTTCGCGCTCACTCAACTTCCCGCCGCCGTCCCGGGACCGGCGGTGCTCGCCTCCGTGCTGCTGCTTGCGGTGGTGTGTACGGCGGTGGCATTCCTCGTCTTCTTCGCGCTGATCGCAGAGGTCGGGCCGAGTCGCTCCCTCGTGTTCACCTACGTCAACCCCGCGGTCGCCGTCACCCTCGGTGTCGTGCTGTTGAACGAGCCGCTCACTTTGGCCACCGGGATCGGCTTCGTCCTCGTCATCGTCGGATCGGTGCTCGCGACCCGGCGCCCCGGCCCGCGGGACCCGGCAGGACGCAAGGCGGTCGGACTGACCAACCGATAGTCCGACGAGGCATATTCGGTCTGAGCTTTGTCGCAGGGCCAGGTTCTGGAACGATCCGACACAGACGTCGAAGGGGCGGGGAATGGCAGAGGACGGCTTCGCGGTCACGGCCTACCGCGAGGACGGTGGCGTGTGGCAGTGCGGTCTGCTGCCCGAATCCGTGCTCGACGATCTCGACGTCGCGGTGGCGACCGTGCGTTCCCAGCCGGGCGAGGGCGGCGCCATCGTTCTCCTCGACATCGACGACGAGTTCTTCGTCGCGCTGCGGTCGGGCCGGCCCGGCGACGTACGCATGCTGCTGTCGGACATCACCGCGGCCGCGGACTACGAGATCGCCCGGCAGGCCGTGCGCTACCTCGGCGAGGAGACGCCCGACGACGACGAACTCGACGAGGTGTGGCCGGTCGGCGATCTTGCGATCTTCGCTGACCTCGGCCTGGACGAGATGGAGCTACGAGCGATCCTCGACGACCTGGATCTCTACGCCGACGAGATGATCGCGGCGATCGCCGGGCGCGTCGGTTTCGCGTACGCCTACGCTCAGGTGGTCGACGCGCTGCCGCGCTGACATCAGCCTGCGCACCACCCCGCCGCAGTCACCACCTCACGGAGGAAGGGACGTGTCTTACGCCGCCATCGTCGTCGCCAGGTCCGCACAGGGTTGGACAGCCTCGGAGGTCGATCTCGACGAGGTCGAGGACGTCGACGGGGCCGCCGAGTTGGCCCGTGAGGTCAGCGCCGGCGCCCATCCCACGGTGCTGTTCATCGAGGAAGAGGACGAATACCTCGCCATCCTGCGGGTCGACGGCGACTTCGACGATCCGCGGGTCTTCGTCTCCGACGCGAAGGCGGTCGACAACTTCCGGCTCGCCGCGCTGCTGCTCGACGGGATCGGGCCGGAGCCCGACGACGACGACGATGACGAAGACGCACCCGCCGGACACGACTCGGAGCCGGCCGGCGACGTCGACCTCCTGAGCGATCTCGGCACTCCGGCCCGGTCTCTCGTCGCGTTGTGCGACCAGGAGGGGACGCTGCCCTCCGACGTGGTCGCCGCCGTCTGCGAGAACGCCGGCTGCCTGGCCGAACTCGAGATGCTGCGCGAGGCATGACGGCGTACGACCCGTGGATGCGGCTCGCGCTCGCCGCGGCCGTGCGGGACGGGCCGGGTGCGGCCGACGTGCCGGTCGGCGCCGTGGTCGTCGACCCGGACGGCACGCCCATCGCCGAGGCGGGCAACGCCCGCGAGCGGCTGGGCGATCCGACCGCGCACGCGGAGGTGCTCGCGCTGCGGCAGGCGGCCGAGGTCCTGGGCCGGTGGCGCCTGTCCGGTTGCACGCTGGTCGTCACCCTGGAGCCGTGCACGATGTGCGCCGGTGCTGCGGTCCTGGCCCGGATCGACCGACTGGTCTACGGCACGGCTGACCCGAAGGCCGGTGCGGTGGGCTCGCTCTGGGACGTGGTCCGGGACCGCCGGCTCAACCATCGGCCCGAGGTGGTCGGCGGCGTGTTGCGCGACGAGTGCGGCGCGCTGCTGCGGGACTTCTTCGCCGGCCACCGCGGCTGAGCCGGGGCTCCCGGTCGGGTAACCTCGCCGACGGTGGCGTGTCCGAGCGGCCGAAGGAGCACGCCTCGAAAGCGTGTGAGGGGGCAACTCCTCCGTGGGTTCGAATCCCACCGCCACCGCCACGTCCCCTTGGTCCGGCGACCAGCCGACGGACCGTCCCGGCCCGCGTGCTGCGAGGTGTCGACGATGACCGACCATCCGACGGTCGACGGCGCGGCGATCGACCTCGACCGGCTGGCCGGGACGACCTACACCGCCGTCTTCTCCGACGTGTGCGACTCGCTCGGCCTGCGTGACCAGACCTGCGCGCCCGGACTCACTCCGGTCGTCACCGGCGGGGGAACCGCCCTCGGCTGGGCGCGCACCGCCCGCTCGGTCGCGGTCAGCGGGCCACCGCCCCGGCCGTACGGCGCCGAGATCGACTTCATCGACTCCCTACGGCCCGGCGACCTGGTTGTCGCGACCTGCGACGAGCCGGCCGCACTGTGGGGGGAGCTCTTCTCGACCGCGGCGCTCGGGCGCGGCGCCCGTGGGGCGGTCATCGACGGGCTGATCCGGGACCGCGACAAGATCGCCACGATGCCGTTTCCCGTCTTCGCCCGCGGCTACCGGCCGACCGACAGCCTCGCCCGGGTCGCGATCAGCGGGACCGACGAGCCGATCACCGTGGCCGGAGTGCCGGCCCGGACGGGCGACCTGGTCGTCGCGGACTCCGACGGCATCGTCGTCGTACCCCGGGATGTCGTCGCCGAGGTCGTTCCCCGGGTGCTGGAGAAGGCGACCACCGAGGACAAGGCCCGCGGCCTGCTGCTCGAGGGCGGGTTGCTGGCCGACGTGTGGGAGAGATTTCGGGTGCTGTGATGCTGGCGCTGCGATGGCATGGCCGCAAGGACATCCGGCTCGACGACATCCCGCCGCCCGGGCCACCGGCCGACGGCGAGGTCACGATCCGGGTGGCGTGGTGCGGCATCTGCGGTACCGATGTCGAGGAGTGGCTGCACGGGCCGCTGTTCATCGCCGCCGACGCGCCCAACCCGTTGACCGGGCAGCAGGCGCCCATCGTGCTCGGTCATGAGATCGGCGGCGAGATCGTGCAGGTCGCTGCCGGGGTCGACGCGTTCGAGGCCGGGGACCGGGTCGGCGTGGACGGCATCATGTCCTGCGGCCGCTGCTACTGGTGCCGTCGGCACCGGATCACGCTCTGCCCGCAGCTGGCCGCCGTCGGCATCATGTCCGACGGCGGGCTGGCCGAGTTCGTCAACGTGCCGGCCTCGACCTGCGTGCGGTTGCCCGACGAACTGCCGACCGAGGCCGGCGCCCTGGCCGAGCCGCTCTCCGTCGGTGTCCACGGGCTGAGGCAGGGTCGGCTGGTGCCCGGCGAGCGGGTCGCGGTCATCGGTGCCGGAACGGTCGGCCTGCTCGCCGCGCAGGCGGCACGGGCGATGGGCGCCTCGCAGGTGTGCGTCGTCGAACGTCTCCCGGCGCGCCGCGCAATCGCGGAGAAGCTCGGGCTGCAGACCTGTCCCGTCGACGGCGGGCTCGACGCCGACGTCGTCCTGGAATGTTCCGGGTCGGCGGCCGCGGTCGGCCCGGCGATCGCCGGCGCGCGGCGCGGCGGCCGCATCGTCCTTGTCGGCATCACCGAGTCCGCACCGCCGCTCGACCTGCTCGAGCTGGTCCGGACCGAGAAGGAGGTGATCGGGTCGCTGTCGCACGTCTGTGACGAGGACTTCGCGGCCGCGGTGAGCCTGCTCGCCGGCGGCGGTGTGCAGATGCTGCCGTTGATCAGCGATCGCATCAGCCTCGACCGGGTCATCCCGGACGGCCTGCAGGCACTCGTCGACCACCCCGCCGACCATCTGAAGATCCTGGTCAGCCCGACGTGACCACCGACATCGACCGCTGCCTGATGGTGAGCATGCCGGGCACCACGATCAGCCCGGACCTCGCCGCTTGGCTCGAGCGTGGCCTCGGCGGCGTGATCCTCTTCGGACAGAACATCACCGGCCCCGAGCAACTCGCCGACCTCGTCGCGGAACTGCGACAGCACTCTCCCGACCTGCTGATCGGGGTGGACGAGGAGGGTGGCGACGTCAGCCGGCTCGAGCATCCCGGCGGGTCGTCCTACCCGGGCAACCTCGCTCTGGGCGAGGTCGACGACGTCGCGCTCACCGCCCGGGTCGCCGGCTCGATCGCCGACCTGGTCGCCGCGGCCGGGATCAGCATCGACTTCGCCCCGGTCGCCGACGTCAACACCAACCCGCTCAACCCGGTCATCGGGCCGCGCGCGTTCGGCGCCGACCCCGACCTGGTGGCCCGGCACACCGCCGCCTTCGTCGAGGGCTTGCAGTCCCGCGGGATCGCGGCCTGCGCCAAGCACTTCCCGGGCCACGGCGGTACGGCGCTCGACTCGCACCTCGACCTGCCGACCGTCGAGCGCACCCGTGAGCAGACCACCGCGATCGACCTCGTCCCGTTCCGCGCGGCGGTGGCCGCCGGCGTCAAGATGGTCATGACCGCCCACGTCGTGCACCCGGGCTGGGACGACCGGCCGGCCACGCTCAGCCGCACGATCATGACCGACCTGCTTCGCGGCGAACTGGGATTCGACGGCGTCATCATCACCGACGGGATGCGCATGGCGGCGATCCGCGAAGGCATCGGATGCACCGAGGGGGCGGTCCAGGCGTTGAGCGCGGGGGTCGACCTGCTCTGCATCGACCTCGAACCCGGGGAGCAGTGGCAAGTGCGCGAAGCGATCGCCGACGCGGTCGACTCCGGACGACTGCCGGCGGCGCGGGTCGCCGAGGCCGCCCGCCGGGTCGACGCGTTGTGCGGCTGGACCGATCCGACACCCGCCGGGCCGGCCGACCGCGCGGTCGGTCTGGAGGCCGCCCGCCGCGCCCTGCGGGTGGAC
>DASXJE010000197.1 GCA_036497565.1 Mycobacteriales bacterium | reverse complement strand
CTGCTGCGCGGGGAGTTCCACTTCCGTCCGGGCGGAGCCGTCGCGGAGGTGGCGGAGTGGCCGGGGCGTGGTGCCGACATCGAGCGGATGGTGCTGGTCGATCGCACCGGCGAACTGACCCGGATCCTGGCTGCGCTCCCGGTGGACCCGCCGGTGCCGTCGGACGAGGACGCGCGGGCGACGGTGTGCGGCCGGTTCGCCAACTGGTGGGTGCTCGGCTGGAACGTGCTGGCGCGCGGCGAGATCGAACGTGCCTACGACACGCTGTCGCACGTCCGCCGTCACCTGCTGTGGATGGCCCGGCTGCGGCATGGTGCGACCGCGCGCTGGCTCACCCCGTCGCGGCTTGCCGAGCAGGATCTGCCGGCGGAGGATCTGCAGTCGCTGGCGGAGGTGTCGGCGCGGCTCGACCCGGCGGACCTGCGGCTCGCGTTCGGCGCGGCCTGGCTGCTGGGACGGCGGTGGTGGGCCGATCTCGTCGACGTACCGCCGCGCGACCTGGTCGCCGAGATCGACGCGGCGATCGGCGACGGGGGCGCTGAGCCTTCGCCGCCCGTGGACAAAACCCACTAGTAGTGGGTTTTGTACGGCGACACGCCGGTCCAGGTGTCCAAAACCCACTAGTAGTGGGTTGTGTCCAGGCGCCCCGTGGATCGCAGTGGACGGGGCGGCTTGATAGAAAGGGTGCTTCAATCCGGCGACGGAGGAGGACGGCATGCGGGTAGTCGTGATCGGTGGGACGGGGCATATCGGCAGTTACCTCACCCCCCGGCTGGTACGCATGGGGCACGAGGTGACGGTCCTGACCCGTGGCACCCGGGCGCCGTATCACCCCGACGGTGCATGGGATCAGGTCCGCCGCATCCAGGTGGACCGCGACGCGGAGGACGCCGCCGGCACCTTCGGTGACCGGATCGCCGCGATGGACGCCGACGCCGTCATCGACCTGGTGTGCTTCACCCCGGCCAGCGCACGGGCCCTCGCCGAGGCTCTGCGCGGGCGCACCGGCCACCTCCTGCACTGCGGCACGATCTGGGTGCACGGGCCGTCCGCCGAGGTGCCGGTGACCGAGGACGTGCCGCGCCGGCCGTTCGGCGACTACGGCGTCAACAAGGCCGCCATCGAGGAATACCTGCTACGCGAGTCCCGTACCGGCGGGGTGCCGGCGACGATCCTGCACGCCGGCCACATCGTCGGACCGGGCTGGCCGGCGGTCAACCCGGCCGGGCACTTCGATCCGCAGGTCTTCGGCGTCCTCGCGCGCGGCGAGTCGCTCACCCTGCCCAACTTCGGCCTGGAGACCGTGCACCACGTGCACGCCGACGACGTCGCGCAGGCCTTCCAGTGCGCGATGGAGCGGCGCAGCGCTGCGGTCGGCGAGAGCTTCCACGTCTGCTCGCCGCGGGCGATCACGCTGCGCGGCTACGCCGAGGCGGTCTCCGGCTGGTTCGGCCACGAGGCGAAGCTGTCCTACCTGCCGTTCGACGAATGGAAGACGACGCTCGACGGGGCCAACGCGCAGGGCACCTACGACCACATCGCGCACAGCCCGAGCATCAGCATCGACAAGGCCCGCCAGATGCTCGGTTACGCGCCGCGCTACAGCTCACTGCAGGCCGTCCGTGAAGCGGTGGCCTGGCTGATCGACAACGACAAGATCGACACCGGCGGTCGACGGATTTCGGCGTAACGACGCCGCCGGTGCGTCCTCAGCCCGGCCCGTTCTTATCCGGCCGGACGACTTGCCCGCGTACGGCGGCGCCCGAATCGCCGGCAAGCCAGGCGGCGTAGGCCCCGACTTCTTCGGCGCTCAACCACCCGGCCGGTCCGGTCGGCCGGTTACGGGTGAGCACCGGTGCCAGGTAGAGGGCGTTCACCCGAACCTGGTGTTCTTCCGCCGCTGCGGCCCGGAACAGGCCGAGTACGGCGGCAGCGGTCACGGTGGATAGCGACGCGCCCGGCACCGGCGAATCCGCGCTGTCGCCGATCACGAATTGATACGACGATCCCTGCTCCTCGCGCAGCCGCGGCAGCACCGCCCGGAGCAGCAGGAAGTGTGTCGTGAGGTTGTTCTCCAACACCCGTTGCCACTCCGACGGAGTGACGTCGACGAGGTCGGACTGCTGCCACCAGCCGCCGACCGCCGCGACCGCGGCGTCGAGCCGCCCGGCCTGTTCGACGGCCGCCGCGGCGACGCCGTCGGCTCCGCCCGGAGCGCCGATGTCGCCGATCACGCCGTGCAGCCCGGCCGGCTCGCCGAGCCGGGTCCGCAGCTCCGCGAGCCGGTCGGGGTTGCGCGACGGGACGACGACCTGTGCGCCCGCGCCGAGCAGCGCCCGCACGATGCCCTCGCCCACGGCGCCGGCGCCACCCGCGACGAGCGCCACCCTTCCGGTCAGATCAGCCATGCGCGACACCGTACCGAGCAAGGATGGTCCCAGGTGCGCGGCCGAAGGAATGTTGCGCACGCAACTAAGGTTGGATCGACGACAGCGCAGCAGCCCCCGTGCTGATGAAGGAGACCACGATGCCCGCCGTAACCGTGCCCGATGTGCTCGCCCTGCCCCGTGTCCCGGTGATCGACCCCACGACCGTCACCGAGCGGCCGGTGGTGTCGATCACCACGGCACCGACCGGCTATGAAGGCGAAGGGTTTCCGGTACGCCGGGCGTTCGCCGGGGTGAGCATGCGCGACCTCGACCCGTTCGTCCACATGGACCAGATGGGGGAGGTCGACTACGCGCCGGGCGAGCCCAAGGGCACGCCGTGGCACCCGCACCGCGGTTTCGAGACCGTCACCTACATGATCGACGGCACCTTCCAGCACCAGGACTCCACCGGTGGCGGCGGGCTGATCACCAACGGCGACACCCAGTGGATGACCGCCGGCGCCGGAATCCTGCACATCGAGGCTCCGCCGGAGCAGCTCGTCATCTCCGGTGGGCTCTTCCACGGGATGCAGCTGTGGGTCAACCTGCCCAGCGACAGCAAGTGGAATCCGCCGCGCTACCAGGACATCCGGGGCGGCGAGACCACGCTGCTGTCCTCGCCCGACGGCGGTGCGCTGATCCGGGTCATCGCCGGCGACGTGGCCGGCCATGCCGGTCCCGGGTCGACGTACACCCCGATCAGCCTGCTGCACGCGACGGTCAACCCGGGTGCCCGCCTGACCCTTCCGTGGCGGCCGGACTTCAACGCGCTGGTCTACGTCCTCGCCGGGCGGGGAACGGTCGGCGCCGACGGTCGACCGATCCACAGTGGTCAGCTCGCCCGCTTCGGCCCCGGCGATGCCATCACGGTGGCCGCCGACGCGTCCCAGGACAGCCACACGCCCAACCTCGAGGTGCTGGTCCTCGGCGGCCGGCCCATCAAGGAGCCGGTCGTGCACTACGGCCCGTTCGTGATGAACACCAAGGACGAGATCGTCCAGGCGCTCGAGGACTTCCAGAGCGGTCGGATGGGGCAGATCCCGGCCGAGCGCATGCCGCATCGCAGTCCCGGCGACGCCGACATCGCCCCGAACACCGGCTGATCGACTTCGCTCTCGCCGGCAAGGCCGCTAGATGGCCTTGCCGGGGTTGAGTAGGCCGAGCGGGTCGAGCGTCGACTTGATCGACCGGTGTACGGCGTAGGTGTCGTCGTCGATCTCACCGTGCAGCCAGGTGCGCTTCAGCGATCCGACGCCGTGCTCGCCGGTGATCGTGCCGCCCAGCCGCAAGGCGAGCCGGCAGATCTCCTCCGCGGCCCGTTCGGCCGTCCGCGCCGCCTCGACGTCGCCGTGCGGGAAGACCATCGTCGGGTGGACATTGCCGTCGCCGGCGTGCCCCACGGTGGCGATGGTGACGCCGTACTCCTTGCCGACCTGCTCGATCCCGCCGAGCAGCGCCGCCAGCTTGCTGCGTGGTACGCCGACGTCGTCGATCAGCGTCGCGCCCTGCGCGGTGACCGCGTGGTAGTGCTGCCGGCGCGCCTCGAGCAGCAACTCCGCCTCGGCCGCATCGCTGGACTGCACGACGAGGTCGGCACCCGCGACGCGCGCGCACTCGGCCATCGCCTCGGCCTCGGCCGCCGACTGCGGTGAGTCGGCCTGGCCGATGAGCAGCGCGGCGGCGCTCCGGTCGAGGTCCATCCGCTGGTAGTCCTCGATCAGGTTGATGCTGGTGTGGTCCATCAGTTCCAGCAGGCTCGGCGCCAGTCCCGCCCGGATGATGCGGGACACCGCGTCGCCGGCGTCCACCAGCGAGCTGAACGACGCCACAAAGGTCACCGGCTCCCCGATGATCAGGGGCCGCAGCCGCAGGTTCGCCGCGGTGATGACGCCGAGCGTCCCCTCCGATCCGACGAAGAGCCGGGTCAGGTCGTAACCGGCCACGCTCTTGATCGTGCGCCCGCCGGTGCGGATCACCCGCCCGTCCATCAGCACGACCTCCAGCCCGAGCACGGAGTCGCGGGTGACGCCGTACTTCACGCAGCGAAGGCCACCGGCGTTGGTGGCGAGATTTCCCCCGATGGTGGAGATCTCGAAGCTGGACGGGTCGGGCGGGTAGCGCAGGCCGTGCTCGGCCGCAGCCCGGCCGACGTCGGCGTTGATGACACCCGGCTCGACGACGGCCAACTGGTCGTCCGGGTTGATCTCGAGAATGCGGTCCATGTGTGTCAGCGACAGGATCAAGCCGCCCTCGACGGCGCTGGCGCCGCCGGAGAGTCCCGACCCCGCGCCGCGCGGCACCACCGGGACCCGGTGCGCAGTCGCCCAGCGCAGCGCCGCGGAGACCTCCTCGGTGGACCGGGCGAGAACGACCGCGAGGGGCATGCCCGCCTCGGCGAGGTCGGCGTTGTCCCGCCGGTAGCTCTCCATGAGGTCGGGGTCGGTCACCAGACTCGCGGCCGGGAGGGCGCTCTGCAGCTCGGCCACGGGTGCGCTGGTGCTCGTCATCTGGTCCTCACCTTCTCGGGACGCTCGGGCGGGTGCGTGAAGGAGCGCTCACCGTGCGCCGCCAGCTCGGTGAGCACCACCTGTGGATCGCCGGCCTCGATCAGCTGGAGCAGGTGCCGATGCCGGTCGACGTGCTCGGCAAGGTCTTCGAAGAAGTGCTCCCTGGTGTGCAAGTTCATCGCCATACAGAGCAGCAGCTGTTGGTGCAGCGACCGGTAGACCTCCTCCAGGCGACGGTGACCGGACAAGGCAATGATCGCGTGATGGAAAACGTAGCCCCGCTCGACGAGGCCGGCGCGGTCGCCCCGGGCCGCACAGGCCGCCATGTCGTCGATAGCGGCGCGACATGGCTCTAGCCGTTCCGGCGAGGTGACCGGCACGCCTAGCTCGACAGCCAACCGTTCGAGCGCGGACCGGAGCGTCAGGATCTCGAGTACGTCGGATTCGGCCAGCCGGGTCACCGTCGCGCCGCGGCGCGGCTCGGTGAGGATCAGCCCCTCGCGCTGGAGCAGCCGCATGGCCTCCCGGAGCGGGGGACGGCTGATCCCGAGGCGCTCGGTGAGCCGTTCCTCGATGAGCCGCTCTCCCGGCTGCAGGTCCCCGGACAGAATCATCCGGCGCAACTCTTCGGCCGCGAGCTGGACGAGGCTGGGCGGGTTGAGTCGCGCCCGCGCGCCGTCGTCGGAGACGTACTCGCCCTTCGCGCGCGGCTGATTGGTGCCCACTGGCTCTCCTGTCCCTGGCAGTGCGGTCCCTGGCGGTGGTCCCGCCATTGTTCTCCCGCCACCCTTGCCAGGCCTCTTCGTCTGTTGTAGACAATAGTCCGCACATGGCAGCCGAGGTGACCCGAGGGTCGCGTCGCTGCCGATCAGGTGGGGTGACCAGTCGGTCGACCCCTATCCGTCGGAGCCGGCCGAGGCCGGCGAGGAGGTCGCGTGGAGACCGCAGGGGTGGCACAGCTTTTCGAGGGCGTCAGGGTCGCCGACGTACGGGACGGCATGGACTGGGCCGGCCTGCACGCGAAGGGGACGGTGTCGCCGGACATCGCGCCGATGTTCCAGGGCGCGAAGTTGTGCGGGCCGGCACACACCATCCGGCACCGCCTGTCCGAGAAGACCGTGCCGGCGATCACGCCGGACGAGTACACGGAATGGGCATACAACTATTGGTACAAGGAGCTCTACTCGTACAAGCTGGCCGAGCATCTCACCACCGGTGAGGTCGTCGTCGTCGAATCACCCCCGGACGTCGCGGTCGGCGAGATCGGATCCAACAACTCACTCGGGTGGTTCGCCGCGGGAGCCGCGGGAATCGTGACCTCCGGCGGCGTACGGGACCGCGACGAATGCATCCTGCAGAAGGTCCCGATCTTCTGCCGTACCCGGGCGCAGGCGATGGTGCAGGGCCGCATCGAGTTCGACGCCGCGCAGATCCCGGTCAACATCGGCGGGGTGCTGGTCCGCCCGGGCGACATCGTCGTCGCCGACGGCGACGGGGTGATCGTGGTGCCGCTCGAGCACGCCGAGGTCGTGGCGAAGTTCGCCCGTCAGGAGCTTGAGAACGACAAGGTGGGTCGGCGCAAGATCTATGAGCGGCTCGGTTGGCCACTCGACGAGACCGTCAAGTAGTGCCGATGCCCCCGCTCACCGGCTCGATCCAGATCGGCTTCGCCGGGCTGGGAAATCTCGGGATGCCGATGGCCCGCCACCTAGTCGACCAGGGATGGCCGGTCGTCGTCCACGACGTCGTTCCCGATCGGATGCATGAGTGCGCCGGGAACGGCGCCACCGTGGCCGACACGGCACTCGACCTGGCCCGGTGCCAACTGGTGGCCCTTGCCGTGCCCGACGACGACGCGGTCGCCGACACTCTCGAGCGCCGCGGCGTGCTGGACGCGCTCAAACCCGGGTCGGTGGTCGTGGTGCACAGCACCGTGCTGCCCGGCACCGTCCAGCGTCTCGCCGCACGGGCAGCGGAGGCCGGGATCGAGTTCATCGACGCACCGGTGAGTGGGGGAGCGGAGCGCGCCCGCGAGGGCACGCTCACTCTGATGGCGGGCGGAACCGACGCGGCGGTCGGCGCCGCGCAGGTCTACCTCGACGCGGTCGCGAGCACGGTCGTCCACGTCGGACCGGCCGGCTCGGGCGCGGTGGCCAAGCTCGCCAACCAGCTCATGATGTTCGCGAGCCTCGCCGGCGCGTACGAAGCGCTCGACATCGCTGCGGCTCATGGCGTCGGCGCGGCCGAGGTACTGGGGGCCGTGCGGACGAGCACGGGCGACTCCTGGGTGGCACGGCATTGGGGCTTCTTCGACGACGTGGCGCACGCTTACGACGCATCGCAGGTGCCGGTCGGCAAGCGTCCGTGGAGCAAGGACCTGCAAGAGGTTGTCACCGTCGCCGAGGCCGCCGATGTCGCCGCACCGCTCGCGCACCTCCTCGCGCAGGGGCTCGCCCAGCGGGTTGAGGCCCATGCCGCCCGGACCGCCGACCGCGACCAGGCCTGACGGGACCGGGGCCCCTCATGACCACCTACGAAGAAACCGTCGCCGGCCAGGACGCGAGCGGAGCTACACCCACGCGGGAGAAATCTCGACGCAAGCGGAAGTGGCGATCCGCGCTCACGGCGTACGCGTTCCTTACACCGTGGCTCCTCGGTCTCGTCGTCATCACGCTCGGCCCGATGCTGTTCTCGCTCTACCTCGCGTTCACCCGGTACGACCTGCTCAGCCCGCCCAAGTGGGTCGGCCTGGCAAACTTCCGCCGGATGTTCGGAGCCGACCCGCGGTTCTGGCAGTCGGTCCGGGTGACGCTCACGTTCGTTCTCGTGTCCGTGCCGCTCGTGCTGATCGTCTCGCTGCTTCTCGCGCTGTTCCTCAACCGCGGTATCCGCCTGCTCGGGATCTACCGCACGCTCTTCTACGTGCCGTCTCTGATCGGCAGCAGCGTCGCGATCGCGATCCTGTGGAAGCAGGTCTTCGGCACCTTCGGCATCGTCAACCGGGCTCTGGAGGTCGTCGGACTCCACCACGGAAGCTGGGTCGGCAACCCCGGCACGGCGCTCTACTCGATCATCGGCCTGAACCTCTGGGCCTTCGGCAGCACCATGATCATCTTTCTGGCCGGCCTCCGCCAGGTCCCGGCCAACCTCTACGAAGCGGCGTCCGTCGACGGCGCCCACGTGTTCCAGCGGTTCTGGCATATCACGCTTCCCCAGCTCACCCCGCTGATCTTCTTCAACGTCCTGCTCGACACGGTCCACGCATTCCAGGCGTTCACGGGCGCCTACGTGGTGAGCGGCGGTAGCGGCGGTCCCTCGGACTCGCTGCTCTTCTACACGCTCTACCTGTACCAGAAGGGGTTCGTCGAATTCCAGATGGGATACGCCGCCGCGATGGCGTGGCTGCTGCTCGCCGCGCTCGCCGTGTTCACCGCGATCGCCTTCTCGACTGCACGGTTCTGGGTGCATTACGGAGATGAGGCATGAGCACGCAGACGCTGGAGACGCGCACCCGTACCACCGGCATCCAGATGATGACGCAGCCGTCCAAGAGCCGACTGGTACGTGCCCTTGCCAGACACCTCGTGACGATCGTCATCATCTGCTTCCTGCTCTACCCGGTCGCCTGGCTCGTTGCTGCATCGTTCCGGCCGGACAACCAGGTGCTCAGCACCCTGGGACTCTTCGGCCGGTTCACGCTTGACAACTACCGGCACGGCCTGAATCCGGCGCCGTCGCTGCACTTCTCCCGGTTCTTCCTGAACTCCGCGGTGGTGGCCCTACTCGCGGTCATCGGTAACGTCTTCGCCTGCACGCTCACGGCGTACGCCTTCGCCCGCCTGGACTTCCCGTTCAAGCGCGTGCTGTTCGCGGTCCTGATGGCGACGATCCTGCTGCCCTACCACGTGACTCTCGTGCCGCAGTACATCCTCTTCGACAAGCTGTCCTGGCTGAACACCTACATCCCGCTGGTGCTGCCGAAGTTTCTCGGCGCGGATGCGTTCTTCATCTTCCTCAACATTCAGTTCATCCGTGCCCTGCCGAGGGAGCTCGACGACTCGGCCCGGGTCGACGGGTGCAACCACTGGCAGATCTTCCGCCGCATCATCGTGCCGCTGTCCCTACCCGCGATGGGCACCACGGCGATGTTCACCTTCATCGCGTCGTGGAACGACTTCCTCGGCCCGTTGCTCTACCTGAGCAAGACCCAGCTCTACACCGTCCCGCTGGGACTCAACATGTTCATCGACGCCACCGGGCGATCGTCCTACGGATCGCTGTTCGCGATGGCTGTGCTCTCGCTCGTCCCGCTGGTCGCTTTCTTTCTCGCCGCACAGCGGATGTTGACCCAAGGCATCACCACCACCGGACTCAAGTAGCGCGAAGGAGACAACGTGATGCGACCACGAGAAACCGCGCGGCGCCTGTTAGGGCTCACCGCCGGCCTGACCGTCGCCGTCGTGACCGTCGCCGGATGCAACGGCACGTCGCAGGGCGGATCGACGCAGGGGCAGGGAGGCAAGGGAGCGGCCCACGGTGCGATCGACTACGCCTGGTGGGGCGGCGCGAGCCGCAACGAGAAGACCAACGCCGTCATCTCGCTGTACAAGAAGGCCCATCCCAAGGTGAAGATCGACGGTCAGAGCAGCGACTTCGACGCCTACTGGGAGAAGCTCAACGTGGAGGCGGCCGGGAAGAACCTGCCGTGCGTCCCGCAGATGCAGGCCCGGGAGCTCAACGACTACACCAAGCGGCACACGCTGATGCCGCTGGACAAGATGGTGAAGTCCGGCGCCATCGACGTATCAGGCATCCCGAAGAACGTCCTCGATACGGGTCGAGGGACCGATGGCAAGCTCTACATGATCCCGTACGGCGCAGCGTACGACGGCATCATGTACAACAAGACGATCGTCACCAAGGCCGGGTTGCCGACGCCGCCGACGAACTTCACCTGGGACTGGTACACCAACTGGCTGACGCAGGCCAAGGCCAAGCTGCCCAAGGGGGTCGCGGCCAGCAATCTGGACGGCGGCAACGCCGACGTCTTCATCTCCTACACCCAGAGCCAGGGCGCGTCGCTCTTCAAGGGCGACAAGCTCGGCTTTTCCAAGTCGATGCTCGCCGCGTACTGGAACATGTGGGAGAAGCTCCGCAAGTCCGGGGCGACCATCTCGGCGGCGGCACAGGCCGACCAGGGGACGGACACTCCGCTGGAGCAGAGTTTCATGGCCCAGGGCAAGGTGATGAGTGCGACGACTCCCGGCAACGCCCTCGAGGACGCGCAGAACGCGATCAACGGAGTCAAGGGTGGGAAGCTCGCGATCACGACCCATCCGTTCGGTTCGTCGGGTCTGGGGAACGTTCTGATCACCTCGGGTCTGTCGATCTCGGCGAACTGCGAGAACGTGCCGACCGCGGCGTCCTTCATCAACTTCTTCACCAACGACGCCAAGGGAGCGCATGCGTTCTCCTCGGACAACGGTGCGGTGACCGTCACCAAGCTGCTCGACGCGCAGATCAATGACCCGAAGACGACGCCTGAGAAGAAGGAGGAGCTCGAGGTTTACAACGAGATCGTCGACCACAAGGCTCCGGTGATCGTCTACCCGTCGGGCTACACCAGCGTGTTCGTGGACGCCTACACGCGCGCCTACCAGGACATCTCGTTCGGGCGTAAGACGGTTGCGCAGGCGGTCGATTCCTTCTTCAAGGAGGCGGACGCTGACCTCCAACAGGGCTGATCGACGACAGGAGGCGCCGGTGACCGGGGCGCTCAGTGGAATGCGTGTGGTCGACCTGACCCAGGTCATGGCGGGCCCGTTCTGCACCATGCTGCTCGCCGACCTGGGGGCCGATGTCATCAAGGTCGAGCTTCCCGGGGTCGGCGACCAGACGCGCAAGTCATGGGGATACCCGAGCAAAGGGGAAGACAGCGCAGCGTTCCTCGCACTGAACCGCAACAAGCGGAGCATCTGCATCGATCTGGGTACGGAGAGCGGCCGGGCCGATCTCTACCGGCTGGTGGAGACGGCCGACGTGGTCGTCGAGAACTTCCGGCCCGGAGTCTCGGCTCGTCTCGGCGTGGATTACCCGACGATCGCCGCCGCCAGCCCATCCGTGGTCTACGCGAGCATTTCCGGCTTCGGACAGAGCGGCCCCTACTCGATGCGGCCCGGCTACGACCTGATCGCACAGGGCATGGCCGGGGCCATCTCGGTGACCGGTGAACCTGACGGGGAGCCGGTCAAGTGCGGCCTTCCTGTCGGCGATCTCGGCGCCGGACTGTTCTGCGCCTACGGAATTCTGGCCGCTTGTCTGCACCGTGCCCGCACAGGGGAGGGGCAATACGTCGAGACGTCTCTCTACGAAGCGGTCCTGGCGATGTCCGTGTGGGAGTCGACCGAGTACTGGGCCACCGGGAGCGTCCCCCAACCGCTCGGCTCGGGAAACCGGATGTCGGCGCCGTACGAGGTCTTCCGTACCAGCGACGGTTATCTGACCGTCGGGGCGAACAACCAGCGGCTGTGGGAGCGGCTGTGTCGGGCCATCGACGCGGAGGAGCTGATCACCGACGAGCGGTTCGCGACGAACGCGGCGCGGATGCGGCACCGGTCAGACCTCCGGAAGGCGCTCGAGGAGACGCTCGGTCGGGACACCACCCAGATATGGGTCGACCGGCTGCTGGCCGCGGGCGTCGCCGCCGGCCCGATCCTCGATTACGGGCAGATCCTCGACGGCGACCCGCATGCGCGGGCGCGAGGAATGATCCAGGAGGTCGAGCATCCGGTCGAAGGCACGATCCGGTTGCTCGGGTCGCCGGTTAAGTTCAGCCGTACGCCGGCCACGATCGTGCGGCATCCACCGCTGCTGGGCGAGCACACCGTCGAGGTGCTCGGCGAGCTCCGCGTTTCCCGTCCCGGCGACGGTCCGGCACAAGCGAGCGGCGCAGCGGGTGAGTGACGAGGTTGCGCTGCGGATCGAGGGGGCGCTCGCACACCTGACGATCTCGAACGTCGATTCCCGCAATGCGCTCACCTGGCGGATGTATGACCAGCTGGCAGCCGCCTGCGACACGGTGGCGGGGAACCCGGAGTTGCGGGTGCTGCTGCTGCGCGGCGACGGCGCCGCGTTCGCGGCCGGAACCGATATCGGGCAGTTCGCCGACTTCCGCGACGGCGAGGACGGGGTGCGCTACGAACACCGCGTCGCACAGGTCCTCGACCGCCTCGCGGGTCTGGGGATCGCCGTCGTCGCCGTCGTCGAGGGGCCGGCCGTCGGAGCCGGGCTCGCCCTGGTCGCGATCTGCGATCTTGTCATCGCAACCCCGGACGCAGTGTTCGGCGCACCGGTCGCGCGGACCGTCGGCAACTGCCTGCCGCCGGTCACGATCGGCCGTCTCTACGCCAGTCTGGGACGGTCCGCCACTCTGAGCATGCTGCTGACGGCCCGGCTGGTCTCGGCCGACGAGGCTCACCGCGCCGGACTCGTGCACGAGGTGGTGGACCGTACCGAGCTCGATCCGCGCGTGTCCGAGATCGTCGCGGACATCTGCCGATGTGCGCCGCTGAGCATCGCGGCGATCAAGGAAGCCGACCGGCGGTTGGCGGCGCCTTCGGGTCAGGTGGAGTTCGACGACGTCTTCCGGGCCTGCTACGGCAGCTCGGACTTCCACGAGGGGGTGCAGGCGTTTCTCGACAAGCGCCCGGCGGTCTGGAAAGGGCGATGACGTGACCATCGACGCCCATCACCACTTCTGGCGCTACGGCCGGCAGCACCAGGCGTGGCGCAGCCACGAACACGAGGTCATCGCCCGGGACTTCATGCCGGACGACCTCTCGGCCGACCTCGCCGCCGCCGGCATCGACGGCAGCATCCTCGTCCAGTCCGTCGACACGGAGGAGGAAAATGCACGACTCCTCGACTTCGCCGCGCAGGCGCCGTTCGTCGAGGGGGTGGTCGCGTGGGTGCCGCTACGGGATCCCGCTGCGGCCCGGACCGTCCTGCCCGGCCTCGACGGCCACCAGGTGGTCCGCGGCGTTCGCTGTCTCGTCGGCCGGGGCCGTACGGACTGGCTGACCAGGCCGGATACAACTTCTCTCTTCCGGGAGATCGCTGCGCGCGGCCTGTGCTGGGACGTCGTTCCGGTCACCCCGGAACAGGTACGTGACGTCGTCGCGGTGGCCCGCTCGGTGCCCGAGCTCCGCATCGTCGTCGATCACCTGGCCCGCCCGCCGGTCGACACCGGGAGCTGGCAACCGTGGGCGGACGGCGTCCAGGCCCTCGGCGCGGCACCGAACGTCGCGCTCAAGGTCTCGGTCGGGATCGACGTCCTCACCGCCTGGGCGACGTGGTCGAATGCGCAACTCGTCCCGTATCTCCGCTGGGCGGCGACCTGTTTCGGCCCCGACCGATTGCTCCTCGCCAGCAACTGGCCCGTCGTCCTCCTTCGGCGCGGCTACGCGGATGCTTGGCGTGACCTTACGGCCGGGCTCCTCGACGCCGGCCTCGACCGGGCCGATATCGAGTCCGTGGCAGGCGGCAACGCGATCCGGTGGTACGGGCTCGCGGTGCGTGACCGGTCGGTCGGGGCGGGGCGCAGGGGGCGGATGCGCCGGCCGAGTCACTGCTAGTACAACTGATTTGTGGCCAGATACCGCTGGAGCGACCTCCGTTCGACCGTGCCCACCCGACCGATGAACCTGGTCCGGCGGGCGGACTTCCGCCGTGCCGCGGCCTGCGGTTTCGGCGCGCTCGTGGCGATGACGGCGGCGGCCGCCTTCGGGAACGTCCATGCCCACTCCCTGCAGGCCCGGCTCATCGCGATCGTCGGCGCGGCGGTGTTTCTCGTGCTGGCGATCCTCGCCACCCGCAGCACCGCCGGGGAGATCTCGCGGGTCGTCGGCGCCCGCGCCGGACCGGCGGCGGCGTCGATGGTCCGGTTACTCGTCACGTTCATCTGCTACCTGATCGTGCTGCTCCTCGCACTCGACCTGCTCGACGTGCCGATTCAGCATCTGCTGCTCGGCGGTGCACTGACCGGTGTCGTCTTCGGGATCGCCGCACAGCAGTCGCTGGGCAACATTTTCGCCGGCCTGGTGCTGCTCGTCGCCCGGCCGTTCACCATCGGTGACCACATCAGGATCCGGTCGGCTCCGCTCGGTGGGCTTTTCGAGGGCACGGTCACCGGAATGGGCCTGAGCTATACCCGTCTGGACGCCGACGAGGGCCCGCTGAACGTGCCCAACGCCAGCATGCTCGCCGCCGCCGTCGGCCCGGCCCGCGAACCGGAGGCGGGCGACACAGACACCGAGGTTTCCGAGAGCACCGAGGCGGCGACTGAGAAGACGGGACAGCCCGCGGGGGCGAGCCGCTGAGGTCAGTGGATCTCGAAGACCCCTTCGAGATGGTTGAGCAGGATCAGGCGTTCGGCGCGCGCCGAGGGCCGGGAGATCACCAACTGGCCGCCGGCGGCCGCCATGGCGTAGTGATGGGCGACCAGGACGCCGAGTCCGGCGCAGTCCAGAAAGGTCAGACGGCTCAGATCGACAGTGATGATGGCACCGTACGCATCGTGGGACAACTCGGTCAGGCACTCGTCGATCTGCTGCGCCGACGCCAGGTCGAGCTCCCCGGCGACGTCGATCCGGCGATGGATCCCTTCGGCGCTCACGGTGAGATCAAGGTTCGCAGAAGGCGGAGGTTGCAGCATCGACTCCGAGCTGTCCGCGGACATGGGCACGCCCCCTCGGGCCTGACATGACGGCCACGCCCGACTGCGCCCTGTCCCCCGCACCGGTCGCGCCGGACGACGATGAACCCACGGCTGACTGCCCAACCAGGGACGAGAGTAGCGCGCACGTCACCGTGTGGTGACTGATTCGTCGTACGGCACTGGTCACAGATTTGGTCCGATCCCGCGGTGTCCTAGGGTTTCCGGGTGGAGTTGGCTGACCTTCGTGCCCACTGGGAACGTTTCGGCACCCGGGACCCCCTGTGGGCGGTTCTGACCTGGCCGGGAACGCGGTACGGCCGATGGCGGCGCGAGGACTTCCTCGCCAGTGGGCGGTCCGAGATCGACCGGGCATCGTCGGTCGTCGGCGCCGTGGCGGAGGAAATCGGCGTCCCCGCCCCGGCGAACCGTGCGCTCGACTTCGGCTGCGGCGTCGGCCGGCTGACGCAGGCGCTTGCCGAGCATTTCGCCGAGGTCGACGGCGTGGACATCGCCGACTCGATGTTGGCCACTGCGCGGTCCTGGAACGCGCACGGCCCGCGGGTCCGCTACCACCTCAACGCCACCGGTGACCTCGCGCTTTTCCCAGCCGGCCGGTTCGATTTCGTCTACACCGCCCATGTCCTCCAGCACATCGAGCCACGGTTCGTCCGACGGTACGTCGCCGAGTTTCTCCGGGTGCTCGCAGACGACGGCCTGCTCCTGATCCAGCTGGTCACCGAGCCGGTGCGTGGGGCGGATCGCCCGCTTCCCGACGACGCGTTCCGGGTCGAGCTGACCCCGCAGCAGTGGCCGCGCCGGCTGCCGGCCGGGACCCGGCAGCTCATCGAGGTGACGGTGCGTAACACCGGGTCGTCGACGCTGCCGGCTACGGGTACGAACGGGTGGTACCAGGTGTCGATAGGTAACCGGTGGCTGCGGCCGGATGGTGCGCTCATGGTCGGCGACGACGCCCGTGCTCCGCTGCCGCACGACCTCCCGCCGGGCGCCTCCGCTCGGGTCGAGCTCGAGGTCACGGCGCCAAGGGGCCACGGCCGTCATCTGCTGCGGGTGGACGCCGTACAGGAGGGCGTGGCCTGGTTCGCCGACCGGGGCTCGGGCCCGCTCGACGCGCCGGTGTCGGTCACCTCCAGCCGTTGGCCGCGGGGGCGCCGCGCGGATCGGTCGAGGACGGACCACGACACAGCCGACTCGACCATGGAGATGCACCCGGTCAGTGAAGCCTCGGCCCGGGCGTGGATCGAGGAGGCGGGCGGGACCGTCCATCGCGTGTTCGACTGGCACGAGGTGGCCGACCACCAGTACACCGATTACGAGCGGGTCGGCATGATCGCCGGCCGGCGCTCTTCGGCTCCCGACTGATCTCACCCTCACTGGGTGACGATCGCGGTCCGCCTCTCCAGGAGACTCGCTGCAAGAGACAACAGACATTCAGTCGCCGGAGCGCGGGGGAGAGGCGGCCTCAGAAATGAACAGTGTGCCCACATTCTTACTGGCCGCAGCGGGCTTCCTGCTGCTGGTGATCGCCATGGTCGTCGTACTGCCCCGAATGGAGGAGCGGGTCGACGAACCGGCCAAGCCGGCCGAGCACACCGGGCCCGAAATCGGGTGGCAGCCGATACGCCGTTCGCCCCGCAGCTGGCGGCGGCGTGTGTCATCCTCTCATCGGCTGGTGCCCGGCCGTGTTCGGCGGCGCGGTGTCCTGCAGGGTGTCCGGCCGGATGAGGTGCCCGCCGACTGAGTGCAGCCGCTGTGCGGCTTGCTGGGTCTGGAGGGTGCACCATGTTTGCGGACCTCGTGCTCGAAGGCGGCGGCGTCAAGGGGATCGGCCTGGTCGGCGCGGTCAGCGTGCTCGAGGAGCGCGGCTATCAGTTCAAACGGGTCGCGGGCACGTCCGCGGGCTCGATCGTGGGGGCCCTCGTCGCCGCCGGTATGTCCGCGTCCGACATCGAAGCCGCCATGAAGAAGCTCGACTACAACAAGTTCCAGGACGGCGACCTTCTCGACCGGGTCGGGCATGTCGGCAAGGGCATCTCCCTGCTCCTCAAGCAGGGCATCTACCTGGGCAACTACGCCCGCTCCTGGGTGTCGGACCAGCTGCGCGGCGCCGGCGTGCGTACCTTCGGCGACCTCGCCTACAACGACACCGAACACCCGCTTCCGCCGGAGCGGGCCTACCGGCTGGTCGTGATGACCTCCGACGTCAGTCAGGGAGCGCTACGGCGGCTGCCGTGGGACTTCGGCCGCTATGACTGCGTCACCGATCAGCAGCCGGTCGCGGACGCCGTTCGGGCGTCGATGTCGATCCCGTTCTTCTACCGGCCGGTCAGCATGACCGACCACGTCACGCACAAACGCTGCCTGCTCGTCGATGGCGGCATGTTGTCCAACTTCCCCATCGACGTCTTCGACGCTCCGGCGGACCGCGAGCCACGCTGGCCGACCTTCGGCATCAAGCTGTCCGCCCGCCCCGGCGCGATGGATGGCGTGATCAACGACGTACACGACACCATCAGCCTCACCCGCGCGATGATCGGGACGATGACCGGCTTTTACGACCGGCTGCACATCGATGACCCGTCCGTGCTGGACCGAACGATCTTCGTCGACACCGGTGGCGTCAAGGCGACCCAGTTCGATCTCGACGAGAAGACGCAGCAGATGCTCTTCGACAACGGCCGCGCCGCCGCCGAGCGGTTCTTCGACGGGAAGCAGGGCCATCCAGGATGGGACTGGGACGCTTTCAAGCAAAAATACCGGTCCGCAGACCCGCACTAGTAGTGCGTTCACACCTGAGAATCAGTCGGCCAGCTTCAGTCGCTCGTAGGCATCTCGCGTTTCCCGAGCCGGAGCGACGCCAAGCTCGGTGTGCAGCCGTCGGACGAGTTGTTCGTACTCCCGGGCCGCCTGTCCGATCTCGCCGAGGTTGCTCAGGCACGTCATCAGATGCCGGTGGGCGGCCTCGTCGAGGGGATCACGGGTGACCGCGGTGCGGTAGACCTCGGCCGCTTCGTCGTAGCGGCGGGCGTTGGCGAGCAATCGACCGAGATCCGACAGCGCCTGTGCCGCGGCACGGGCGAACTCGCTGCGCCGGGTCTCGACCCACTCGGTGTCGGGCAGGCCGGGACCGAATTCTCCGCCGTAGGCGGCGACCGCACGTTGCAGGTGAGGCAATGCCGCCTCCGGTGGCCGGGCGCGGCCGGCGGTGGCGAGAGCTTCTTGGAAGATCTCGATGTCCGAGCTGTGCTCGCGGATGCGATCAAGGGTGTAACGCCCGCCGGCGTAGCGGATCCAGTGCGGGTCGCCGACCGCGCGGCGGAGATCGCGCAGAGCGGTGTGGAACGCATTGCGTAGTTGCTGTCCGTCCAGGTCGGGCCAGAGCGCGACGCCGATGGTGGATTTGGTCAGCGCGGCTGAGCTGGCGAGCAGGAAGAACAGCTCGCGGGGTTTGCCGTAACCCCAGTCGGCGGTAGTGAGCAGGTGCTCGCCGCGGTGCACGGTGCAGGCGCCCAATACTCTGATCCGCAGCGGTCGCACGGTCGAGGTCGACCGGACGCCATCCGGCTCGGTTGCGCTCCGGGCCGGGCTCGTCGCGGGAGCGACCGGCGGCACGGCGATCAGCTCGTTGAGTGTCACTCCCTGCCCGTGCAGCCAGGCAGCGGCGAACTCCTCTTCGGCGAGATGTTTTCGGGCGTCGGCCTCGACGCGGCGGTGGTCGGCCTGCTCGCAGGGCGCCAGTTCGGTCCCGATGGCGGTGCGTACCTGCGCGGCCGCGGCCAGGAGGGCGACGGCGCGGCGATGATCGCCGCGGGTCTGCACGCAAGCCGCCAGGTCGTCCAGCACGCTTGCGGTACGCCACCGGTCGCCGAGGTCACGGTGTCGAGACAGCGCATCAAGTAATAGCGGTTCAGCGTTTGCGTCGCCGCGGCGTAGCGCGAGCAGGCCGAGTTCGTGCAGACACCAGGCGACGCCCTCGCGGTAGCCCAAACGCTGGGCCAGTCGGTGGGCCTGCTCGAGCAGCTCGGCCGCTGTGGCGTGTTCATCGCGGTATTGGGCGACTGTGCCGAGGCTCAGCAATGACCAGACGGTGCCCTCGCCGTCGCCGAGTTGCCGGAATGCTTGCAGCGCCTCCTCGGTTTCGATGATCGCCTGTGGCCAGTCGCCTTGCAGCCAGGCGAGAAATCCGAGATACCCGCGGGCTTGGGCAATCTGCGCGCGGGCGCCATCGGCTTCGGCCAGTTGCAGGGATTGCCGGTACAAGTCCTCTGCGCGGGCGTAGCGACCCCGCTCGCGCGCGACGCCACCGAGTCCGTGCAGCACCATCGCGATGCCGGGCCGGTCACCGAGGCGACGGTATAGCTGCAGACTGGCCTCCAGTCGTCGCACCGCAGCCGGATAATCGCAGGACAGGAAGGCGAGTTGACCGCTTCCGAGCAGTGCCTTGGCGCGCATCGGTTCTGGCGCAGTCATATCGGCTGTCGCGGCCCAGTCCAACCAGTGCCGGCCCTCCCGGTAGTGCCCGCGTACCACACACAGCCGCACCAGTCCGGCGGCCATCCGCAGGCCGGCCGGCGGGCTGCCGGATTCGGCGGCGAATCTCAGTGCGGACCGCAGGTTGTTGCCGTCGAGTTCGAGCTTGTCGAGCTCGTCGGTCTGTTGTGGTCCGGACAGTAGCGGTTCGGCGCGCTCCACCATCTCGGCATAGAAGCCCAGATGGGCCGCGGCGACGGTGGCCTGCTCGCCTGCGGCGGCAAGCTGCTCGCGGGCGTAGTCGCGGATCGGGGACAGTAGTCGGTAGCGCACCTGCTGACCGGCCGGCAGCGCCGTAAGTAACGACTGGTCCACCAGTCGGGCGAGGACTTCGAGCAGTTCACCGGCCGTGACGTCGGAACCAGCGGCGATGGCCTGCGCGGCCGGCAGGTCGAAGCCGCCCGGGAAAACGCCGAGTCGCCTGAAGACGGTCCGTTCGGAATCACTGAGCAGGGCGTTGCTCCAGTCCATGGTGGCCCGCAGGCTTTGTTGCCGTGCCGGCGTGGTCCGCGCGCCACCGACGAGCAGCCCCAGAACGTCAGACAATCCGGCGGCGATCTGCTCGACCGACAGCAGCCGCACTCGGGCGGCCGCGAGCTCAATCGCCAACGGCAGCCCCCCGACTCGGCGGCACACCCGAGCGACGCTGGGCGCGTTCGCGTCGGTGAGCCGGAACGACGGCAGCACCGCCTGGGCGCGCTGCTCGAAGAGCTGACCTGCTGCGCTGTTCGTGACCACTTCAGAAGCCACTGCGCCGGCGGGTGGGACCGGCAACGGGTGCACCGGCCAGAGCGCCTCACCACCGACGGCGAGCGGCTCGCGGCTGGTGGCCAACACCCGAAGGTGCGGACATCCGTCGAGCAGATCGTCTACCAGTTCGGTGGCGGCGGCGCTCAGATGCTCGCAATTGTCGAGCACCAGCAACACCGCCGCAGCGCCGACACCCTCGATGATTGCCGTGGTCGCCGCATGCCCGGGAGCCTCGGATATGCCGAGCGCGACGCGCACGGTGTCAGCGATGAGCGTGGCGTCGGACACCGCGGCCAGCTCGGCAACGGCCACCCCGTCCGGCACCAGGCCGGCGACGGCGTCAGTGTGTGCCGTCGCCAGGGCGAGCCGGGTCTTGCCCACCCCGCCGGATCCCGTCAACGTCACCAGCCGCGAGGACGTCATGGCCTGCAGCAGCAGCGCGATCTCACCGTCTCGTCCCACCAGCGTGCTGCGCGGCGCCCGGAGCGGGGTGGTGACCTGAAAGCCCGTAGCCGTGGCCACTTCCCGCCCCCCATCCGTGGCTGGTCCGTCCGCTCCGGTCGACCACGCCCGGCCACGAAAGGTTCGCAGCCGTCAACTATCCGAGAATACGGCACGACGTCCCCGACCGGCTGGCCTGAATGGCTCTGTCCCCCCGCAATTCCCCCTGCACCAGAGCCGAAGCTGAGCCGACACGCATCCCACCGTCGGCGCCGGAGGCGACCCAATGCCGCAGCAGCACACCCGCGGCCTGGTGGCTGTGCACAGTGACCGGTGATACCGATGGCGGCGACGTCATCCGACCGGCGCTCGCAGCGCTGCCCGATGAACTCTGCCACCTCATTGCCGACGCCATCGGCGACGGGGACCTGGACGCCGCGCTCAGCTACTACGAACCGGACGCCATCCAGGCGACCGACACCGAAGCACCCGCAATCGGCCTGGATGCAATTCGACAGGTGCTCGCCGGGGCGGTGGAGGCCAAGCTGGCCTACGACGTACAGGTGCAGCGCAGCCTGATCATCGGCGAGATCGCGTTGCTCGCGGGGCGATGGAGCATGCGCGGCACCGACCAGAGCGGAGTCCCCAGCGCCGTGTTCGGCACCGTGAGCTCCATCGCGCGCCGCGGACCCGACCGCTCCTGGCGCGTCATGGCCGAGACCCTCATCCGCGACACCGGCCCCGCCCCTGGCGTCGCCGGCGAACGCCGTCCCTGACGACCACACTCCCGGCGTTTCCCCCAGCACACCCTGCACTTCGCCCCGCACCGCGCGGGATGGTCGCGAAAGCGCAATTTCGCGACCCGCGCACCTCACGCCGTACCGACCCGGAGGACTCCTGATGACGTTTCAGCTGACCGGAATCTGGCGCACTGCAGTGGCTGCCTCCGCAGCGCTGCTGGCCGCCGTGGGCGGGCTGGTGCTGGTCGGGGCGTCGCCGGCATCCGCCGCCGTGGCCGGCCACATTCTGTTCCCCGTGGCCGGTACGACGAGCTGGACAGTGCCGGCCGGTGTCACCACCGCCGTTTTCCGGCTCGACGGCGGCTCCGGTGGCTCGGAGACCACCTATCAGGGCAAGACCACCGACGGAGGCAAGGGCGGGCAGGTCAGCGGCGTGCTGACGGTCACACCCGGCCAGACCTACACGATCGGCATCGGCGGCCAGGGCGGAAGCGTGCAGGGCTTCTACAACTCCGTGGTCGGCGGCGGCGCCGGTGGTGCCGGCGGCGGTGGTGACGGCGGCTCCGGTGATGACCCGGGCGCCGGCGGCGGCGGGGCATCCCAGGTAAGCCTCGACAACACCCTTCTTTTCGCCGCAGCCGGCGGCGGTGGCGGCACGGGCTCGGCGGCCTTCGATCAGCAGTCCCCTGGCGGGGACGGTGGTGGATTGACCGGAGCCGACGGTTCGGTGTTCAACGCCGAAGCGCAGTACGGCGCCGCCCGCGGCGGCACCCAGAGCCAGGGCGGAGCCGCCGGCACCAACGACCATGCCACCGGCGAGTCGGCGGGCACCTTCGAGCTCGGCGGCCACGGTGGCAGCGCCAGTTCCACCGACACCCTCACTACCGGCGGCGCCGGCGGTGGAGGCGGCCTGTACGGCGGCGGCGGCGGCGGCTCATCCGGCGGTGGCGGTGGATCCAGCTACCTGACCCCGGACGCGCTGAACACCTCGAACACCGCCGGGGACAACACCGATGGCGGCTACGTGAACATCGACTACGGCGTCGCCGACACACCGGGAATGGTGAACCCCACCCCGATGCGAGCCACGGCCGGCCAGCCGTTCTCGTATCAGCTGACGACGACCAGCTGGCCGACGCCGCAGATCGTGGCGGTAGGTGGCTCATTGCCGACCTGGCTGACGCTCTCCTCCAACGGCTTGCTGTCCGGGACGACGACCAAGGCCGGGGAGTACGACTTCCGGCTCGCGGCCCTCGGACCGTACGGCGAGACGACGTACGCCATGTCTGTGTTCGTGAACCCGGGAGCCACCGGTCACATGACGATCGACGGGATTACGCCGAGCACGACGGCCGGTACGAGGTTCCCGGGCACCGCCACTGGTCACTGGGTGGACGACTACGGCAACGGCATCTCCGGCGTCAGCTTCGTCGCGCTGCTCCTGACCGACGGCCCGACCGCGACCTTCGACAATGGCACCACCTCGGTGCAAAGTGTCACCGGTCCGGACGGCCGCTTCAGCATCGGTGGCGTCACCGCCGGGCCGACACCCGGCACCCTCGACCTCGCCGTGGCCTACGCGCCCTTCCAATACTCGCGCGTGCACCTGACGATCACACCTGCCAACGCGCAGGCCACGTTCGGCGTGGGCGACCCGCCCACCGCGACCGTCGGCACCCCGTACTCCTATGTCGTCCGCACCAGCGGCTCGCCCACACCGACGGTCAGCCTGAACGCCGGCACGCTGCCGCCCGGACTCGCGATCGCACCTGACGGCACGCTGTCGGGCACACCGTCCGCCGCCGGGACATACACGGTCTCGTTGCTGGCGAACAACGGCTTCGGTAACCCCGCGACGCGGACGTTGGTCGTGCACGTCGCTCCTGCTCCGGCGCCGGCCGGTGCGCCGACGATCGGATCGGCAACGGGCGGCGACGGCACGGCTATCGTGCGGTTCACACCGCCCGTGAACGACGGTGGGGCGCCGATCACCAGCTACACCGTCACCGCCAGTCCTGGCGGGAGAACCGCGACCGGGACAGTCAGTCCGATCACCGTGACCGGACTGACCAACGGCACCAAATACACCTTCACGGTGACCGCCAAGAACTCCGTCGGCATCGGACCGGCTTCGGCCCGTTCCAACGCGGTCACCCCGGCAAAGGCGCTGGCGATCGCCACGGCCAGTCCGCTGCCGGCGGGAACGGTCGGTGCCAAGTACGCCAGGACGCTCGCGGCCACCGGCGGGATCGCCCCCTACAGTTGGGCGCTGACCAGCGGCAGCTCACTGCCGGCCGGGTTGACCCTGCACTCGAACGGGACCGTCACCGGGACCCCGACCAAGGCGGCAACGTCGAGCTTCACGGTCCACGTGACTGATGCCGCCAGCCCGGCGCATACCGCCACCAAGGGTCTGTCGGTCACGATCCGGCCGGCGCCGCCACGCGCCGACCTGGCCGTCTCCATCGCCCGTCCGGGCGCCTTCGTGGCCGGCCACAACGGCGGGTACCGGTTCACCGTGACCAACACGGGCACCGCCGCCACCGCCGGCACGACCACGGTGTCGGTTGCCTTTCCGGGCGGGCTCACACCGACATGGACCAAGGGATCTGTCTGGACGTGCAACGGCCACGGCCAGTCAGGATCGTGTACCCAGACCGCGGCGATCGGGGTCAAGCACACCAGCGTGCTGTCCCTGCAGGTGCACATCGCCGCACGTGCGGGCCAGTTGCTGACCACCACCGCCGTCGTCGCACCCACTGACAGCACACCGGGTGATAACACCGCCACCGACCACGTCCGCATCCAATAGCGGTAGTGCGTCGGGGTCAGCGGTGGTCAGCGGGCTTCGGCCCGCTAGGTTTCTCGTTCGGCGCGGCCGTAGATGAGCAGGATGACCAGGATCACCGCGCCGTAGACGATGCTGCGGCCGTAGTCGGGCATGTTCTTCGCCAGGGCCAGGCTGATGATCGCGGTGAGGATGATTGCGCCCGCCAGTGAGCCGAGGTAATGCCCGCGTCCGCCGAGGATGTAGACCCCACCGATGACCGCGGCCGCGATCGACTCGAACAGGTACGGGTCGCCCATCCCGAGGGTGGCCTTGCCGCCGTACCCCATCAGCAGAATCCCCGCCGTCGCCGCGAGTAGGCCGGACAGGCCGTAAAGCAGGACGGTGACCATCTTGACGTTGACCCCGGACAGGTAGCTCGCGCGCTCGTTGTTGCCGATGCCGTAGACCTGCCGGCCGAACGTCGTATAGCTCAGGACCAGGGTGACGACGACGGCGACGCCGAACAGGATGATCAGCACCGCCGGGATGCCCAGCACGCTCCCGAACACCGCGGTGTGCACGACACCCGGGGCCGCCGACGAGCACGACCCGCAGGTGAATCCGCCGGTGAACCCCAGTGTGAGGCCCTGCATCACGCCGTTCATGCCGAGCGTCATGATCACCGCGGGCACGGCGAGGAAGGCGACGCCGAGCCCGTTGACCAGGCCGATGACCAGCCCCATCGCCAGGGTGAGCGGGATCGCCCACGCCGCACGGGAATTCGAGCCCGCCGCAGTGACTGCGAGTAAGACGGCGGCGCCGTTGAGGACCCACGGCACGGACAGGTCGATGCCGCCGATCAGAATCACGAAGGTCTGACCGGCCGCGACCAGCGCGACGAACGACGCCACCACCAGCACGGTCTTGACGCCGCTGCCGCTGGCGAAGCCGGGCTCCACCTGGTCGCCGATGACGAAGATCAATGCCGCAGCGATGAAGCCGTACAGCGCCTTGCGCCGGTCGGGCTTGAACCGGTCCCAGAGGACCGCGACACCGCGCCCGTCGGCGACCTTCCCGACATCCGCGCTCACCGTAACCGCCTCCTCAGTAGCAACCCGGCTAACGCGGTGAGCGCCGCGGCGACGACCAGGAAGAGCCCTTCGTAGAGCGGCTCCTCGAGCGGGTCGACATGGCCGAAGAACAACACGTTGACCAGGACGGTCAGGACGAAGGCGCCGACGACGGCCCCGGCGGCGCTGCCCCGGCCACCGGTCAGGCTCACACCGCCGATCACTGCCGCGGCGATCGAGATGAGGGTGAAGACATCGCCGGCGGTCGGGTCGCCACCGGTGGTCTGCGCGGCGAGCAGCAGTCCGGCGAAGCCGACGAACGCACCGGAGATCGTGTAGGTGGCGAGTACGACGCGGGTCACCGGGACGCCGTTGGCCCGCGCGGCCTGCCGGTCGTTGCCGATCGCGTAGATCCCGATGCCCAGCGACGACCGCCGCAACAGCCACCAAAGCAGGAGCCCGACGGCGATCACCACGAACGCCGTGGGCTCGCGCGGATTGGCCAGGGTCGATGTGACGCCGCTCGCGACCTGCCCGCCCGGCTGCGGCAGCACCTTGAGCGCGAGGCCCTGGAAGATGGCGAGGCTCCCGAGAGTGACGAGAATCGGCTGCAGCCGACCGAAGGCGATCAGCAGTCCGTTGAAGAGTCCGGCACCCGCACCGATCAGCACGATGATCACGGCCCAGAGCAGCATGTGCCCCGTACTGCCGTGCATCTCGAGCGCGGACACGCTGTTGGTGAGGTCCATGACTCCGCCGACGGACAGGTCGATCCCGCCGGTCAGGATGACGAGTGACTGCCCGAGCGCGGCGAAGACCAACGGCAGCGCGTTGTCCGCCGTGGACGTCAGCTCGAAGTTGCCTGGCAGCCGCCCGATCTGGTTGCCGTAGAGGCCTAGGTAGATCGCGACCATCAGCACGAGCAGACCGACACCGAGGAGCAGCGGAGCGTTCTGGCTCAGGCCGTGCGCGGCCGGGCTGCGGCGTCGCCGCTGTTGGATGGCGGGGATTCCGGTCATGCCGACGTTGCCTCCTCGCGTACGGCGGCCCCGACGATCGCCTCCGGGTCGATGTCGGGTCCGGTGAGCTCGCTGACGATCCGCCCGTCGCGCATGACCAGGACCCGATGCGAATGGTGCGCGACCTCCTCGGTGTCCGAGGAGTAGTAGAGGATCGCCTTTCCCTGCGCGGCGAGGTCGGCCATCAGCCGGTAGAGGTCCTGCTTGGTGGCGACGTCGACGCCGCGGGTGATGTCGTAGAGCAACAGCACCCGCGAGTCGGTGAGCAGCCAGCGGCCGATCAGTGCCTTCTGCTGGTTGCCGCCGCTGAGGCCGCGCACGGGCTGGGCCCAGCCGCGAGCGCGGATCCGGAGCCGGCCCATGAGGTCTTCGGCGACCCGACGCTCTTCGCGGAGCTTGCTGAAACCGCCCCGCGACAGGGAGCTGAGGACGCTGAGGGTGAGATTCTCCTTCACCGACATCGGCAGCAGCAGGCCCTCACCCTTGCGGTCCTCCGGCACGAGCGCGATGCCCGCCTTGATCGCGTCGCGCGGACTGCGCAGCCGCCGGGGCGACCGCTCGACCTCGATGACGCCCTGCGCCCGCTGCACTCCGAAGAGGGCGTGGAACAGCTCGCGTTGCCCCTGGCCCTCTAGGCCGCCGACGCCCACCACCTCGCCGGCGTGTACGGCGAAGGAGACGCCGTCCAGGCCGGTGCCCTGCAGATCGCGAACCTCGAGCACCGGCTCGTGACGCTCCAACGGCTCCAGCGCCGCGACCGGCTCCGCGGCACTCCGGCCGGTCATCAGCCGGACCGCCTCGTCCTCGCCGAACCTGTCCCGAGTCTCGACCTCGGTGCCGCCGCGGAAGATCGTGACCCGGTCGGCGAGGCTGCTGATCTCCCGCCACCGGTGGGAGGTGAAGACGATGCAGGCACCCTCGTCGCGAAGCCGGCGCAGCAACTGGAACAGCCAGTCCGACTCCCGCTCGGGCAATGACGAGGTGGGCTCGTCGAAGAAGAGGATGCTCGGCTCGCGACTGACCGTCCGGACCACCTCGAGCATCTGGCGCTGGGCCAGCGACAGGTTCGCGACCACTTCGCGGGGGTCGATGCTGTGCACGTCGTACTGCGCGAGGAGCTCCTCGGCCCGGGGGACGAGCTCGCCGCGGCGGACGATGCCGAAGTGCCGCGGTTCCCGGCGGATCAGCAGGTTTTCCGCCGCTGTCATCCAGGGCAGCAGGGTCAGCTCCTGGAACACCGCACCGATCCCGTGATCGTGGGCGGCGTCCGGGCTGCGCAGCCTCTCCTGCTGACCGCGGATCCGGATCTGCCCGCCGTCGGGCTGGTGCATCCCGCACAGCGCCTTGATCATCGTGCTCTTGCCGGCGCCGTTCTCCCCGATGATGGCGTGGATCTCGCCGAAGTCGGCCTGGAACGTCGCGTCGTGCAGAGCGGCCACGGCACCGAAGTGCTTCGAGATGTCGAGACCCTCGATCGCCGGGCCCGTGATCGTCGTACCTCCTCGGCCGTCCTGCGGTGTCGGCACGATCAGGCCTCCTTCGGGAGATTCACGTTGAGGCTGTGCGCACACGGGGTGCCCTTGAGTGCGCTCTGCAGGCACATGTGCAAGACCGGACGGGCCGAGGTGTCGGTGAAGCCGGTGAAGAAGCTGTCCGCCACCTCGGGAAACACCGTCTGGCCGACCTTCACCGTCTGGTCGGTCACTGACGGGAAGGGCAGAACGACATCCTGCCGGGGGTACTCGTGCCGCAGGATCCGCCGCGCGACCTCGAGCGACACGACCGAGAGGTACGGCGGCTGGCCGATCGACAGTCCCTTCACCTTGGGATACCCCGGCATGCCGGCCAGGAACTTGCGGAAGCCGTTCTCCGATTCGCCGCAGGTCGGTGGAAGCGGTTTCCCTGCCCCCTGGAAGGCTTTCAGGATCCCGTCAGTTCCGCCCTGTGCCCAGATGCCGTCGATCTTGGGCAGTGAAGGCAGGATCGCCGCGGCATTCTTCTGCGCGACGGATGAGTCCCACATCGTGGTGAACTTGTTGACGACCTTGATCCCGGGGTACTTCTTCCAGACCTTCTCCGCGCCGGCATTGCGATCGGCGTCGACAGTGGTCCCCGGTACGCCGGTGCCCATGATGACGTTTCCCTTGCCGTGCAGCAGGCCGGCGAGATGTTCGGCGAGCAACTGCCCGAACTTGAATTGGTCGGTGTTGACGTTCAGGGCCTTCTTCGTGCTCACCGTGTTGTCGAATGCGATCACGAGGATGCCGTGCGCCGCAGCCTGCTCGATGATCCCGTTGAGCGCGGTCGGTGACGCCGCGTCGATGACGATCGCATCGACCTGCAGCGACACCAGGTTGGCCATCTCCTGCGACTGGTCGCGGAGGTTGTTGTTGGCGTTGTAGATCGTGCCCTCGACCTGCGAGGCGAACGGCTCCATCTGCAGAGCCGCCTTCCACTGGTTCTCCATCTCGATGCGCCAACTGTTGCCGATGTAGGAGTTGGCGAGAGCGATGCGCAGCTTGCGGTGGCCGCCGCTGGCCTGGGCGGTGGAGGCGCACCCGGCGGCGGCCGTCAACGCACCTCCGGCGAGCCCGCCGCACGCGAGATGCAGGAAATCCCGCCGATGCAGTGACATTGCGAATCCTTCCTCGCCGTCAGATGGTGAAAGCGTTGAGCCCAGTCGACGTGCGCAGACGCTACGACATCCAGAGCCGTTCGGCAGGTCGGGGTTGCACCCCACGGCGTCATATCGGGGCAGAAGGGCGCCATGACGGACAACACGGACTGGCCACGGTGTGACCACTAGTGACTGATCGGTTCCGTTGCGTCATCAGGATTTCTGTCCCATCCTGGGGAACGTGACCCGGCTCACGACACCCGTCCCGCCGTACGTCGATCCGACGACGTGGCGGCGGTTCTGCGCGTCGGTGGTCGTCGTCCCGGACGGCTGTCACCTATGGATCGGTCCGCCCGGCAGCGACGGCCACGGGCACTTCTGGGCCTACGACCGGGCATGGAGCGCGCACCGCTTCGCGTGGTTCGCCTGGCACGGCGAACCAGGTGACGACCATCTGGTCGTCCACCGGTGCGACCGATCGATGTGCGCACCGGTCACCCGGGCGACCGCCGATGCACACCTGCGGTCGCGCACCATCACCGGCCGCACCGCTGCGCGCGGTTCCGGCGACCGTGGTCACGCCCGCCGGGTCGGCGTGGTCCGGGCGAGCGCCACGCACCGTCGCCGGCGCGACGCCGAGGCTGCGCACCGCGCGATTCAAGCCGGCACCCTCGACGCGTTGACGGTCGCACTCAGCCGCGAGGCCGAGGCCGACGCACCCCGCTGACCGCCGACCCGCTGACCGCCGACCCGCTGACCGCCGACCGGAGTCCTGACCCGCTCCCGCCCTCACGTCCATGATCGTGATCGGATAAAGCCGCGAAACGCCGTACGGATCCGATCACGATCATGGGAGCGCTGGGAGATAGGTCGCGGTTGCGGTCACTCGTAGGGCTCGGCCGGGGCGCCGACCGGCGTGATCCGTACGACCCGCAGAACTGCGAGCGGCCCGGAACCGTTGTCGTCGCGGTGATCGAGCCCCGCGTAGCGTCCGGTGACCTTCAGCCACTCGTTGGCCCGCACCCGCGGAATGGTGCCGGTGACCATGACCTCGATCGGGCTCGCGTCGGCGGCACAACAGGTGATCATCATGCGGGTCAGGAAGATCCCGCCGCCGGTCCGAGGGGTGACGAACCCGGTGAGCGCGACCGTGCGGCCGGTCAGGGTGCGGCCCTTGTCCCACACCGCGCGTTCGGAGAAGTCCCGCAGCGTGTCGGGCACCGCGCTGCCGGCCGGCAATGCGGTGAAGGTGCTGTCGCCCACCGGCTTCGCGACGCCACCGCCCCGATGCGCTGCGGTATAGGCGCCCAGGGCCGGGGGAGCGACGAGAAAGATGACCAGGATCGGTGCCAGCAACAGCCAGGCCACCCAGCGCTGGCCGGTGTGCGCGTGCCCGTGACCGTCACCGTCGGCGGCCACCCCGTCGTCGGCGTGCTCGACGGCGTCGTTTCCGCGCCGACGCAGGTCGCTGCGGAGCAGGGACACGATGCCGATCACGATGAGCACGATGCCGGCGATGAGCAGCCACGGGCGGAGATTGCCGCGGACGTAGAGCTGGTAACTCCCGTCCGCCGCGATCCGCGTCACGGCCGCGCCGACAAGCACGACGAGCAGGCTCTGGGCATCCTGGTTCACAGCAACCACCCCCCGATCGCGACGCTGGTGGCGATCCCGACGACGAAGACGAGCGGTGCGAAGCGGACGACGAAGGCCCGGCCGAAGAGTCCGGCCTGCATGGCGATCAGTTTGATGTCGACCATCGGCCCGACTACAAGGAATGCCAATCGTGCGGTCAAGGAAAACTGGGTCAGACTCGACGCGATGAAGGCGTCCGCCTCGGAGCAGATCGCCAGCACCACAGCGAGTACGGCGAGCATCGGCACCGCGAGCCAGGACGTGCCGACCATGTCGAGCACGCTGCGGGGGACCACGACGTTCAAGGTGGCCGACGTGAAGCTGCCGATCACCAGGAAACCGCCGGCGTTGACGAAGTCGTGCCGGCACGCCGCGGCGAATCCGGCGAGTGTGCGGTCGACCGGCGCCGGCCGGCTCACGGCGCGGGTCCACTCGGCGCGGCCGAAGCGCGCCCACACCCAGCCCACGACCACCGCAGCCGCCAACGACGCGACGAAGCGCGCCAGCACCATCTCCGGACGGCCGGGGAAGGCGACCGCGGTCGCCACCCGCACCACCGGGTTGATCGCCGGCGCGGACAGCAGAAACGCCAGCGCTGCAGGCGCTGCGACGCCGCGGGACATCAGCCGGCCGGCGATCGGCACCGAGGCGCACTCGCAGCCCGGCAGCGCCGCGCCGGCGAGCCCGGCGACCGGCACGGCCGCAATCGCCCGCCGGGGGAGGGCCCGCTCGAAAAAGGTCGCCGGAACGAACGTGGCGATCACAGCACTGATCACGACACCCAGGACCAGGAACGGCACCGCCTGAACGACGACTGCGACGAACACCGTCGCCCACGCCTGGACCGCGGGCGCGTCGAAGGCCCCGACGAGCACCGGCTGCAGGGCGAGTACGGCGACCAACGACCCGGTCAATACGCCGACCGACCCGACCCGCCCGTGGGTACGCCGAACAGCGTCGGTAACTGCCCCCGACACAGTCATAGCCGTGATGCTCCCACTCGGACGGCGCCCGACGAGGTCATCGGCGCCGTGTCACGCGAGCCGGGAAGCGCCCGCCGTGCAACGCTGACACATGATCGGCTCCGATGTCGAGGCCGATGGCGCAGCATGTGGAGGTGAAATCTGTGTCGCGGCGGGTCGTCGTCCTTTGTGGACTTGTGGTCGTGGTTGCCTTCGCATTACTCGGCCGCACCGCGGCGCAGTCGCACCCGAGCGGCACGTCGGCACCGGCCGGCCCGGTCGCAGCGACCTCAGGGCCGCCGTCTGGTGCAGCAGGCGGAGGGGGCGGCGGACTGCCGGTCGGGGCGCCGCAGTCCGGCCCGACCGGCCACGGTCATGCCCTGGCGACCGGCAGCCTGCACCAGAAGTTCACCTTCAGCGCGGTCAGCTGCGTACACAGCCCCAACTCCCCGACCGGCGTACTCGCCCGGGGATCCACCAGCCTGTCCGCCGGAATCCCGGACACCCTCTCGGTCAGCACCGATAGCACGACAGACGCGCGGATCGCGCTTCAGCTGTCCGCAGGCGCGGCCTGGAGCGACCAGCACGTCGCAAAACCGCCCACCATCCGGCGTACCGGCATGACGATCACCTTCTCCGGGGTCGTCATCCCGGAGACCGGTGCGCACAGTCGCACCGCGACGATCAGCGGATCGCTGACCTGTACGACGATCATCACCCTCGGCTGACCGGCCGCCCTCAGCCGGCGGCCGCGATCCGGCTGCGGGCCTGTCGCGCCGCCTCGACCATGTGGGCCAGGGCCGGGATCACCTCGTCCTCCCTGCGGGTCTTCAGGCCGCAGTCCGGGTTGACCCAGACCCGCTCGGCGGGCAGGTGCTCCAGCGCGCGATCCAGCAGCGCCACCACTTCGGCGGTGTCCGGCACCCGCGGCGAGTGGATGTCATAGACCCCGGGCCCGACCGCCGCCGGGTAGTCGGCGTCGGCAAGTTCCCGGACGACCGCCATGTCCGATCGGGCTGCCTCGAGACTGATCACGTCGGCGTCCAGCGCGACGATCGCGTCGAGGACGTCACCGAACTCGGCGTAGCACATGTGGGTGTGGATCTGGGTGTCGTCGCGCACCCCACTCGTGGCCAGTCGGAACGCCTCGGTCGCCCAGCGCAGATAGTCCGGCCGGGCAGCGGCACGCAGCGGCAACCCTTCCCGCAGGGCAGGTTCGTCGACCTGGATGATCGCCAGGCCGGCGGCCTCGAGATCGGCGACCTCGTCCCGCAGCGCGAGTGCGACCTGTCGGGCGGTGTCGCCGAGCGGCTGATCGTCGCGGACGTAGGACCAGCTGAGCATCGTCACCGGCCCGGTGAGCATGCCCTTGACCGGACGGTCGGTGAGGCCCTGGGCAAAGCTCGCCCAGTCGACGGTCATCGGACCCGGACGGGATACGTCGCCGGCGATCACCGGCGGCCGCACGTAACGGGTACCGAAGGACTGCACCCAACCGTGCCGGGTGGTGAGAAATCCGGTGAGCCGCTCGGCGAAGTACTGCACCATGTCGTTGCGCTCGGGCTCACCGTGCACGAGAACGTCGAGGCCGGCCGCCTCCTGGATACCGACGACGCGGTTGATCTCCGCTCCGATCCGGGCGCGGTAGTCCTCCGGTGCCAACGCGCCGGTCGGCAGCGCGGCCCGCGCCTCCCGCAGGGCCTTGGTCTGCGGGAACGACCCGATGGTGGTCGTCGGCAGGGGCGGGAGGGCCAGCCGGGCGGCCTGGGCGGTCGCGCGCGCGGCGTACGCCGTAGAACGCCGCAGGTCGGCCGGCGTCACGCCTGCGACCCGGTCCCGCACCGCCGCGTTGCGGGTCATCGGAGCCGATGCCCGGCTCGCGAGGTCGGCTCGATTGGCCGCGAGCTCGGAACGAATCGCCTCCGGACCGCCGGTCATGCCGCGGGCGAGGGTCACCGTCTCGTCGACCTTCTGCCGCGCGAACGCCAGCCAGCGCGCGATCTGCGGATCAAGCTGGCGCTCGAGGGCGAGGTCGAGCGGCACGTGCAGCAACGAGCAGGAGGGCGCCACCACGACGTCGGCGAAGCCCTGCAGCCTGCCGAGCGTCGACAGGGATGCCTGCAGGTCGTTCTTCCATACGTTGCGGCCGTCGACGACGCCGGCGATCAGGCGCTTGCCTGGAAGACCGCCGCCGGCGGCGAGCGCGTCGAGGTTGCTCCTGGCCGGGCCGGTGAAGTCGAGGGCCAGGCCCTCCACCGGGGCGTTGCGCAGCACCGGCAGCGCCGCACCGACGGTGTCGAAGTAGGTCGCGATCAGTAGCTGCGGCCGGTGGCTCACCGCGCCCAGGCGCTCGTAGGCCCGCGCGGTGGCGGCGAGCACCTCCTCGGGCTGGTCGAGGACAAGGGCCGGTTCGTCCAGCTGGACCCAGCGGGCGCCGGCGCCGCGCAGGGTGGCGAGCAGTTCGGCGTAGACGTCGAGCAGGTCGTCCAGCCTGGAGATCGGCGCGAACCCCTCGGGTGCGCCGGGCGCCGGCTTGGACAGCAGGAGAAACGTGATCGGGCCGAGGAGCACCGGGCGGGCGTCGAGCCCGAGGTCGAGCGCCTCGGCCAGCTCGCTCACGGGTTTGCGCGGGTCGAGGACGAAGTCGGTGTCGGGTCCGATCTCGGGGACGAGGTAGTGGTAATTGGTGTCGAACCACTTCGTCATCTCCAGCGGGGAAGCGCCGTCGGTGCCCCGGGCCATCCCGAAGTAACGCCGCACCGCCGACTCGTCGTCGTCCGCCGGTCCCGCATGACGAGGCGGTATCGCGCCGACGAGGACGGCGGTGTCGAGCACGTGATCGTAGAAGGAGAAGTCGTTGCACGGCACTTCGTCGATTCCGGCGGACCGGAGTGCTTCCCAGTTCTCCCGCCGCACCCGCGCGGCGGTCGCGTGCAGGTCGGCCGTCGTCGCCTCCCCGCGCCAGTAGGACTCGGTGACCCGCTTGAGGGCGCGGTCGGCGCCGACTCTCGG
>DASXJE010000196.1 GCA_036497565.1 Mycobacteriales bacterium | reverse complement strand
CAGGTCATCGTGCAACCGACTGGCGGCGGCGGATCCGCGACGTCCTCGACCTCGTCCGAGGCAGGCGTGGTCCCCTTCCAGCGCGGTGCACCGACCACGTCAAAGCAAGTCGGTCAGATCCCGGCCAACTACAGAGAGGGGTCGGGCACGATCGCCGGCGGAACGACGGCGAACAGGGCGACAGAAGCCGCGCTCACCGCCTACCCGGGGGGCGTCGTCGACCGTGTTGTGCAGCTGAGCAACGGCGAGTACGAGGTCCACAACATCGGCGTCAACTGGCCGCACCACATCTTCGTCGACCAGGACTTCAAGGTCGTCGGCGCCGACTGAGGGTCATGCGTGGGCCGGACCCGGCCTAGGCCAGATCGTCGGACCGGCCCTCGGCGAGCCGGGACCACTGAGCCGTTGGCCGTCCGTCGGCCCGGAACTGCTCGCCGGCGGTGGCGTACGGCTGCGGCCAGCCGGTCGGCGAGTCCTCCCAGGTCTCCTGCCGGCCGTACACGGTGCGATCGAGCAGGTGGTAGCTGGAGGCGCCGGCCTCGACGCCGCGACTGGTCGTCCAGTACGTCTCGAACACCCGGTCGCCGTCGCGCAGGTAGTAGAGATAGCCGCCGAAGCCCCGCCCGGCGAGCAACGCATCCAGCGAGTCGCGCGCCGAGTACCACGGCATCTCCCAGCCCATGAAGTCCCGGTACCGGGCGCTCTCGGCGTACGGGCCCTCACAGAACGTCGCGTAGGTGACGTCGCGGCTGTGCAGATAGGACAGCTCCCGCGCGTGCCCGGTGAAGAATGTGCAGCCTTCGCACTGTTCGGCGGCGGGTTTGCCGTCGTGCCACATGTGCAGATAGGTGATCAGTTGCCGGCGCCCCTCGAACACCTCGACCAGGGGCACCGGGCCCTGCGCCCCGACCAGCGTGGTCCGCGCGTCCACCTCGACCATCGGCAGCCGCCGCCGGGCGGCCGCGATCGCGTCACCCTCGTGGGTGTGTGCCTTCTCCCGCACCAGCACCCGGTCGACCTCGGCCTGCCAGGTGGCCCGGTCGACGATCTCCGGCGACGGGTACGTCGTGCTGGTCGCTTCCATCGGTTCGCCTTTCCCTTGCCCGGGCAGGCACATCGCCGGCCCTCGGAAGGTATGACCGGCCGGACGACCGAAACTCATCGGGGAGGGACGCGGCTGGATGCGACCCGGGCCGTCGCGTGGACCGTGGCGATATATATCGGCGTGATCAAAAGTCTCATGCCCATCACCTCATTGTGTTAAGTTCCCGCGCAACTGAACTTCGGACAGGAGCGTCCTTGCGCCGCACAAGAATCGCGTTGGTGCTGGGTGTGCTCGTCGCGCTGGTCGCGATCGCGTGCGGTCAGGGGCCCGAGGGTGGATCGGACCGCGTCGCCTCGGCCGGGGTGCTCCGGGTCGGCACCGAAGGAACGTACGCGCCCTTCAGTTTTCACGACGGCACCACGGGCGCCCTCTCCGGCTACGACATTGACGTGGCGCGCGCGGTCGGCGATAAGCTGGGCGTGCGGACCGAATTCGTTGAGACGCCTTGGGACTCGATATTTGCGGCGCTGGAATCGGACCGATTCGACGTCGTCGCCAATCAGGTCACAATCACACCCGAACGACAGGCGAAATACGACCTGTCCAAGCCGTATGCCGTCGGCGAAGGCGTTATCGTCACTCGAGCGAATGACGACTCGATCAAATCGGTGAAGGATCTCGCCGGCAAGACCACCGCGCAGTCGGTGACCAGCAACTGGGCGGACGTCGCCCGGCAGGCGGGGGCCAAGGTCGAGGCGGTGGAGGGCTTCACTCAGGCGATCACCCTGCTCAACCAGGGCCGCGTCGACGCAACCGTCAACGACAGCATTGCGGTGTTCGCCTACCTGGCCACCACGAACGACACTTCGGTCAAGATCGCGGCCAAGACGGGGCAGCGCAGCGAACAGGCGTTCGCCGCTCGCAAGGGCAGTGGTTTGCTGCCCGGACTCAACCGAGCCATCGATGAACTCGGCGCGGACGGCACCCTGGCGAAGATTTCCCAGAAGTACCTGAAGGCCGATGCCAGCGGCGCAACCCCGCAGAAGGGCGCCGCGGCCCCGGCGCCATCGACCATCAAACTGATCCTGGACAACCTGTGGCCGATGGCCAAGGCGACCATCACCGCAACGATTCCGCTGACCGCGATCAGCTTCGTGATCGGGCTGGTGATCGCGCTCGGTGTGGCACTGGCACGGATGTCGTCGAATCGGCCGCTTTCCGCGGTGGCGCGTGTCTACATCTCGATCATCCGCGGCACGCCCCTGCTGGTTCAGCTGTTCCTGATCTTCTATGCATTGCCCGAGCTGGGCCTGAAGATTGATCCGTTCCCAGCGGCCATCATCGCGTTCAGCCTCAACGTCGGCGGCTACGCCGCGGAGATCATCCGCTCGGCCATCTCCAGTATCCCGAAGGGACAATGGGAGGCCGCCCAGACCATCGGCATGAAGTACCCGACGACGCTTCGGCGAATAATTCTGCCGCAGGCCAGCCGGGTTGCGGTGCCGCCATTGTCCAACACCTTGATCTCCCTGGTGAAGGACACCTCGTTGGCCTCGACGATCCTGGTGACCGAGCTGCTGCGCACCGCGCAGGTGGCGGCGGCGCCGACCTTCGAGTTCTTTGCGATGTACGGCACGGCCGCCGCCTACTACTGGGTCGTCTGCCTGGCGCTGTCGTTCGGGCAGGGCCGCGTCGAACACCGACTGGAAAGGTACGTGGCCCGGTGAGCGTCCCCACGTTGGTCACCGTCGCGGACGTGACGAAGTCGTTCGGCAGCAACGCCGTGCTGAAGGGCGTTTCGTTCGACGTGCCGACGGGATCGGTGACCACCATCATCGGCCCGTCCGGCTCCGGGAAAACGACGGTGCTGCGGTCACTCAACGCGCTGGAGCGGCCGGATACCGGGGTCATCACCATCGGCGATGTCCGAGTGGACTTTTCGACCGATATCCCCGAGACCGAGTTCTACCGGTTCCGCGCGCAGAGTGGAATGGTGTTCCAGGGGCACAACCTGTTCCCGCACAAGACGGTGCTGCAGAACGTCATCGAGGGGCCGGTCATTGTGCAGCGGCGTGCCGTGGCCGAGGCGCGGGCCGACGCGGTTGAGCTGCTGCGCAGCGTCGGGCTGGAGGGCAAACAGGACCAGTACCCGTACCAGCTGTCAGGCGGGCAGCAGCAGCGGGTGGGCATTGCCCGCGCGCTCGCGCTCAAGCCCAAGCTGATGCTGTTCGACGAGCCGACCTCCGCACTGGATCCCGAGTTGGTGGGCGAGGTGCTGGCGGTGATCAAGGACCTGGCCACCCAGGGTTGGACGATGGTGATCGTCACCCACGAAATCCGGTTCGCCCAGCAGGTCGCCGATCAGGTGCTCTTCACCGACGGCGGCGTGGTGCTGGAAAGCGGCCCGCCGAGCGATGTCATCGGGTCGCCCCAACAGGAACGCACCCAACAGTTCCTGCGGCGGATCCTCGACCCTCTCTGATCGCGGGGCACTAGGTCGTCGGCTGTTCGGGCACGGCCCCGGTGACGACGTAGTCGAGTTGCCTGGCGATGGAGACAGCCTGGTCGGCGAACCTCTCGAAGTACCTGGCGAGCAATGCGACGTCGACGCCCACCTGGATGGGATAGGGCGGCTCGGCGTTGCTGACCTCCTCGACGACCTCGTGCTGGAGTTGATCGACGCGGTCGTCGGCCTGCAGCATTGCGGGCCAGTCGTCCCCGGTGGGGGCAGCGATCGACCGCTCGAGGTGGTTGCAGGCCTGCACGCCGAGGCGGGCCATCTCGGCGAACCGATCAGTCAGCTGGGCCGGGACCGCGGGTTGTGGGTGGCGCAGGCGGGCAACCTCAGCGACATGTCGCGCCAGGTCGCCCATGCGATTGATCTTCTCCCCCGCTTTGATCGCGGTGATCACCGTACGGAGGTCCTTGGCAACGGGTGACTGCAGCGCCAGCATCGCGCACGCATGCTCCTCACATTGCGCCGCCAAGGCGCTGATCTGCTCGTCGTCGGTGATGACGCCCTCAACGAGGGTGAGGTCGGTGTCGAGCAACCCCTGGCTGGCACGAGTCATGGCCTCGCTCACGAGTCCACACATCATGGCTAGATCGCCGCCGAGTTGTTCGAGTTGGCCGTGAAAGATCTCGCGCACCCGTCGACCTTAGATCCACTGGGTGCTCACCGCGGACTTCTTCGGCCAGGTTGGTCGAACGACTTGACCGGATGGGATCGGCCAGCGACCCTACCTGGGCGTTCTGCTCTCAAGGATGAGTTCCTGTGTGACGATCCGAGGAGCCTTTGATGACTGCGGACCCACTCCCCTCAGCGGATCAGGCCAGCGAGCTGGTCCTCCATCGCCCCCGGAGCATGGCACCGGGTGCGGCCCGGCGGATCCACGTCTACCTCGATGACCAACAGATCGCGGACCTGGAACACGGTGGAACGGTGCGGGTGCCGACCGAGGCGGGCCCTCACCTGCTGCGAGCGCGTTGCATGCCGCTCATCGGCACGGAACTGCCCTTCATCCTGGGCCACCGCGAAGCACTCAAGGTGTTGATCTACGTCGGCGCGCTCGAAGGGGTGCACATCGACATCGCCCCGGAGCCTGAATCAGCGTGAGGAGTCTCGTTCGGGCTCGACCCAGCAGGCGCCCGGCGGACGATGCTCGAGTCGATCTCGGCGACACTCCTCACGCCGACTCGGGCCATGGACACTTCGAGTTGGTACTGCAGCAGGCGGAGCATGTCCGTCACAGTTCGAGCACCGCCCAGGGTCAGCGACCACAGTGCCGGTCGGCCGATCAGCACCGCGCGTGCTCCCAGCGCCAGTGCGGCGAGTACCTCGCCCCCGTGCCGAAAGCCGCCGTCGACGTAGAGCTCCGGCCCGCCGTCGGTGAGTTCGTCGGCGATCTCGGGCAACACGTCCAGGGTGCCGAGTGGAGTGTCGAGGGCACGGCCGCCGTGGTTGGAGACGACGATCGCGTCCACCCCACTGTCGCGAGCGGGTGCGACGTCCTCGGCCGACATCACGCCCTTGACGACGATGGGCAGGCTCGTCACGTCACGCAACCAGGCGAGGTCGGCCCAGGTCAGCCGGGTGTCGTGATCCCAGGCGCCCGGAGTCAGGTGTGCCGTGCGTGGGGGCAGGTAGGCCGGTAGGTGATTGGCCACGCGGGTAATGGCCGATCGCATCGTGGCGCCGACCAGTGGGCGCGCCGGCATGTCGACCGTCAGACATAGCGCCCCGGCGCCCGCCGCATCCGCCATCTGGACCAGCTCACGGACGCGTCCGCGATCCTCGCCCCAGTACAGCTGGAACCACAGGTCGACGCCGGAGGCCGCGACGTCCGGGATGGTGCGGCCGGTGGCCGCGCTGAGGATCATGACAGTGCCTGCGTCGCGGGCGCCGACGGCGGTGGCTACCTCGCCGTCCGGATGGACCAGCGTGTGCAACCCGGAGGGAGCGATGAGCACGGGCAGCTCGACCCGCTGCCCGAGCACAGTCGTCGCCGTGTCGATCGAGCTGACGTCACGGAGCACCCGAGAGCGGAGCGCCCACCGTTCGTGGGCCATCCGGTTGGCCCGCACCGCGCGATTGCTCCCGGCGCCGTCCTGGACGTACGCGCGCACACCCGCGTCCCAGCGGTCGACGGCCTGTGCCTGCAGGTCAAGCAGGCTGTCTACGACGATCCCGTCGTCGAGGACAAACGTCCCTACCGCCGCCGGTGTGGTATCCGTCACGATTCGACTCTAACAAGTGACTTGGTCACTAAGCAAACTCGACTAGTGCATACGCGCGGACGGACTCCGGTCCGCGGAAAACGTGGACGACTCTGACTATGATGGGCGAGCCGGCACCTCCGACCGGCTTATGACTCGGAGGTCGCAGGTTCACATCCTGCGCCCGCTACGACCAATTACCCTGCGAGGGGGCCCGATCGCCGACTGGCGACCGGGCTTCGATCGTGTGGGGACAGGAGTAGTTCGTGGCTCGAGGTGACCAGCGCCCACAGCGCGCTCACCGCACCGCCCGTGCGCCGAAACGCCGCGTCCGCGATCGGGACGACGACGGCATCGTTCCGGTGCTCGCCCGTACCGCCCGCGAGGTTGAGACAGCAGCGCAGCGCGGGTCCGTCCGGGCCTCGGACCGCACGAAGTTCCAGGTCGTGGCGGTCCTGGCTCGCCAGGAACGGGCCCGGGTACGGGCGGAGATCACGAGCGACGCCCGCCGGTCCGCGATGCTCAAGCGCCTCGACGGGATCGCGCTGATCCTCGCGCAGACCGCCACCCGCGACACGTCGTTGCTCGAGCTGCTCGCCGAGGACGCCGTCCTGTCCGACGCGGCCAGGACACTCACGCGGAACCTGTTGGAGGACGCCGGAATCGAGGCGGCCCCCGCCGGGGTCACACCCCCGGAGCCGCCCATCGCCCCCGCCCCCACCGAGCGGCGGGTGGTGCCGCAGACGATCGTCTCGCGCCAGTTGGCGAACCCCTTCCTCGCTCCGGATTTCTCGGCCGCCAGGCCGAGCGTGGCCCCGGCGCGCCGCCTGGCCACCTGGGAGCTGCTCGGGCCGCTCTTCAGCTCGTTCGAACGCGCCGGCGGCGGAGCCTCGCCGTGCATGGCGCTGCCCGCGGCGTCGTCCCTGCAGGCACCGGGTGGCCGCGAGCTGATGCCCCACCAGGGGCAGCTGGTCGCCGCGGCCGCCGCCGGGCACCGGAGCTTCCTGCTCGCCGACGAACCGGGCCTGGGTAAGACGGCGCAGGCGCTGCTCGCCGCGAAGGCGGCGAACGCCTACCCGCTGCTCGTGGTCGTGCCGAACGTCGTCAAGACCAACTGGGTCCGCGAGGCCGCCCTCTGGACCCCCACCCGGTCGGCCACCGCGATCCACGGCGACGGCGACACGATGGACGGCTTCGCCGACATCGTCGTGGTCAACTACGAGGTGCTCGACCGCCACGTGGGCTGGATCGGCGATCTCGGCTTCCGCGGCATGGTCATCGACGAGGCGCACTTCATCAAGAACAAGACCTCGCAGCGCTCGCAGCACGTGCTGCAGCTGTCCGAGCGAATCCGGTCCCGCGTCGCGCGGCCCCTGCTGATGGCCCTGACCGGGACCCCGCTGATCAACGACATCGAGGACTTCCGGGCGATCTGGCAGTTCCTCGGCTGGATCGACGACACGAAGCCGCGCGCCGAGCTGATGACCGTGCTGGAGGAGACCGGGCTGACGCCGGCCGACTCCGGGTTCTACCCCGCCGCCCGCCAGTGCGTGGTCGACCTCGGGATCGTCCGTCGCCGCAAGGTCGACGTGGCCGCCGACATCCCGGCCCGGCGGATCGCCGACCTTCCCGTCGAGCTGGACGAGAAGGTCGGCCGGTCGATCCGGGCGGCCGAGCAGGAACTGGCCCGCCGCATGGTGGGGCGGTACGAGGCCGCGCTCAAGCGCCGCAAGGCCGGCCCCGACGTCGAGGGGATCGACCACGCCCTCGTGCGCCGGATCGCCACCCGGGAGCGCAAGGAGGCGACCGAGGCCGAGGGCACCGAGAACGTGTTCGCGATGATGCGGCGCATCGGGCAGGCGAAGGCCGGCCTCGCCGCCGACTACGCGGCCCAGCTGGCGCGCAGTGCCGGCAAGGTCGTCTTCTTCGCCAAGCACATCGACGTGATGGACGCCGCCGAGGAGACCTTCACCAAGGCCGGGATCCGGTTCTCCTCGATCCGTGGTGACCAGGCGCGGACGGTGCGCCAGAAGCAGATCGACGCCTTCGTGAACGATCCCGAGGTCGCGATCGCGGTCTGTTCGCTCACCGCGGCCGGGGTCGGCATCAACCTGCAGGTCGCCTCGAACATCGTGCTCGCCGAGCTCTCCTGGACCGATGCGGAGCAGACCCAGGCCATCGACCGCAGCCACCGCATCGGTCAGACGGAGCCTGTCACCGCGTGGCGCATCATCGCCGCCCAGACCATCGACGCGAGGATCGCCGAGCTGATCGACAGCAAGGCGGGGCTCGCCGCCCGGGCGTTGGACGGTTCGGACGAAGAGGTGGCGTCCTCCGCGGACGTGCAACTCGAGGCACTGGTGGCGTTGTTGACCGACGCGTTGACGGCTCGGCCGTAGCCCAAGCGCGGGGACGGGCGGAGCGCAGACATCGCGTGCGACGTACCGCCGTGACTACTGCAGCGCCTGGATGCCGTCACGGACCTCTTGTACGAAGATGTCGGGCTGCTCGAGCGCGGCGAAATGGCCGCCCCGCTCGGTCTGGTGGTAGTAGCGCAGGTCGGTGAACCGGGTGCGCAGCCAGCGCTCGCTCACCCAGAACAGCTCCTTGGGGAACAGCGAGTAGGCGCTGGGCACGGGGACCTCGTCGGCAACCGGGTTCGGGAAGCTCTCCCAGTACAGCCGGGCGGAAGAAGTCGCGCTGTTGGTCAGCCAATAGAGCATCACGTTGTCGAGCAGTTCCTCGCGGGACACCGCGCCCTCCAGGTGCCCGTTGCTGTCGGTCCAGGCGTAGAACTTCTCCACGATCCAGGCCAGTTGGCCGACCGGTGAGTCGGCCAAGCCGTAGCCCAGGGTTTGCGGTCGGGTTCTTTGCTGGGTGGAGTAACCGGACTCGTGGTCCCAGTACCGCTTGACCTT
>DASXJE010000195.1 GCA_036497565.1 Mycobacteriales bacterium | reverse complement strand
TGTGAGGCGTTGTTGGCCGCGTCACGCGCGCGGATCGTGTACGTGTAGGTCGTGCCGGGCGCGACGGTGCCGTCGTGGAAGGTCGTGTCCGGGCCGATCGTCTTGAGCAGCGATCCATTGCGGAAGATGTCGTAGCCGGTCACGCCGACGTTGTCGTTGCTCTGATTCCAGCTGAGATCGATCTCTGCGCGCGAAACGGCGGTCGCCTTGAAGGTGCTCGGGACGGTGGGTGCGTTCGCGTCCCGCGACGTGCCGGGACACTGCACAGAACCTGAGTCCAGGCGCTGGCCGGCGGCGGTCACGAACTGGTACGCGGCGCCGCTTTGGTTGAGCTCCATGCGGAGGGCGCCGAACTGCGTGTGGCTGAAGGCGCTGGCGACGCGCGTGTCAGTGGCTACGAAGCTCTGTTCGGAGTGGCCGCCGGTGCCGACGACGAACTCGGTCGTGCCTGTACCAGCGTTCTTTCCCCCGGGAACGTTGCCATTGCCATCCAGCGGGACCCAGCGCTGGTAGTCGTGGTCGTGTCCCGTCAGGACCATCGCGACGCCGTTCTGGACCATCAGGTTCCACATCTCGTCCATGCGGGTCGTGTAGCCCTCGGACCCGATGTTGAACGGCGGGTGGTGGAAATAGGCGATCGTGCACGCCGCGTTGTTGTGCTTCAGATCCTGTTGGAGCCAGTTGTATTGCGGCGACCCCGCCGCGGTTTGCGCGAACTGCGAGGTCGAGTCGAGCGCGATGAAGTGCCAGCCGTTGGCGTTGTAGCTGTAGTAGTGCGGGATGTTGTCCCAGAAGTCGAAGTAGCCGGCGGCGGTCGGCGACGCGCTGTACTCGTGGTTGCCGACGACCGGGTCGGTGATCGAGCGGAACTGGCCGAAGAGCGTCGAGGTCGGGGCGCCGTACCAGTTCTTGAACTCGGTCGGGGCGCCCTTCTCGTAGACGTCGCCCAGGTAAACGAGCAGGTTCGGCGACCAGGTCTTGATCCGGTCGACAACCGCCTGCGCGCTGGTCTCGCCGCCGGCGCCGTCGCCCGCCGCGGCGAGCACGAACGGCTTGCCCGCGGCCGGCGCCGTCCCCGACGTTGGCGTGAAGTGCTTGGTGTTGACGGGCGGAGTGGTGACGTGATTGAAGAACGTGACGTTCACGCCCGCGCGTTGCGACACGAAGCCGTCGCGGTAGAGCGCCTCGACCTCGATCCGGTGCGAACCGTCTACCCAGCTGCTCGTCGGCAGGCTGAAGCTGTAAGGCGCCTCGTAGTCCGTCAGCGCGTAGGTTCCGTCGACGTAGAAGACGAGCCGCTGTACGCCCGGGGCGGTTCCCGTGGCGGTCGACGCGGAGCCCGAGACCGTTGTGTCGCCGGTGAGGGTGGCCCCGGCCGCCGGCTGGTTGAGGCAGACACTGACGGCGTACAAGCCCCCCGCGGGACCGCTCGTCTGGCAGCTCGGTGCCGCAGCGGCGATGGACGGGAATGCTGCGATTGCAAAGGCAACGAGAGCGCCTAGGCAGAACGCGCGCGGAATCCGGTCCGATAGCTGCGACATGTGCTCTTTTCGCCGTGGGATGCAGATTGGTGGGGGCCGGTGGTCGGGGCGCGCCCCGCACTCCGCCACCGTCCCCTTCTGCCAAGTACGGGAGCCGTGTCCGCCTACTTACCTCGCAGCGGAGGAGGATCAGCCCAGGTCGAAGTCGCTGCGCATGGTCGGCGCGGTGGCAACGCCGCCGATGAATGGGAGGCCAAGCACCGGGCTGATCGTGGGCTTCGGGATGAAGGCCTTGAGCCAATCGTCGCCGCTCGAGACCGGGCAGTCGTGCATGTCGTGGCACTTGTTCGGCGTGATGGAGGTGAAGCGCGCCGTCACGCGGTAGGGGCTCGCGACGAGCTGCGTCCCCCTCGAACGCAGCTCGTCGCTCAGCCGTGTCCCGAGCATGCCGTCGGCCTGGGCTTTGTCTCGCATCGACACGGTTGGGTGCGCTATCGCGTCGGGTGCTGGCGGCACGAAACGGGAGCTCGGGTGGATTTAGCGGGGGGACCGACGGGGTCTGCTAGCGGTCGTCAGCCCCCCTGGGAGCAACTACGGAGCGCGTTCACATCTCCTTACCTCTGTCTGAGCTTTTGTCCCCTTTCGGGGCGAGTCTCGACGACAGCTAGAGGTTGAACGCGCTGCGCATGCTCGTCGCACCGGCCGCACCGCCCAGGGTGCTCAGGCCGAGCATCTCCTCCGTCGTGCGCAGTAGCGAGTAGTGGGTGAACTTCGTTGCGCTCTTGGTCCCTGGCACAGTCGACGGACTGATGACGAACGTGGCAATTTGGTTGACATTCGTCATGTCGTCCTCGTCCCAGGTCAGGAAGATCGCCGTCGAGCCGGCTCGATACTCGGGAGTGCTCGTGAGCTTCGGAATGAACGTCTGCAGCCAGGTGTCGCCGCTGGCGACGGAGCAGTCGTGCGTGTCGTTGCACAGGTTCGGCGTGACGAACGTGTAACGGGCCGAGATGTCCGGGGTCGGCCCGAGCGGCACGTCATAGGTGGCGCAGTCGGTACGGATGTTGGTGTAGTAGGCGGCAGGGTTATGGCGCACGGCGTATTGGCCCGAGCCGCTCAGGTAACAGTTCGATGGCATGGACTCTTGCAGCGCTCGCCAGCCACCGGTGCCGAGCTGGGAAAAGATGCTCGGCACGTTCAACGGGTGCGAGCTGGGACCGGAATCGTCGGTGACGCCCTGCGGATCCCCGGAAGTCATCGCGACGTAGTTGGGCAGGCTCGGGTGCGTGATCGCGTAGTCGTTGGTCGCAAGGCCGCACTGCCCCGCCAGCGCGTTCTCGTAGGGAGCGGAGGGGCTGCCGATCACCTGGCTGTACGAGTGGTTCTCCATCACGATCCAGACGATGTGCTGCCATGCCACTGGAGGCGCGGAGGAGATCCCGCACGGGCCGGCCGGCGCGGGTGGTTGCGTCTGGCCGGACGGAGGCGTCTGACCGTTCGGGCTCGGTGGCGCGGCGTTGGCGTTCGAACGCACGGTCACGGGCAGCCGCATCGTCCGCCCGCGAATGTGGACCCGGACGACCAGCGGGCCGTTGGCCGCTGCCGGGATCGGGACGCTGGTGTCGAGAGCGCCGCCGCGCCCGGTCCGGCGTGCAAGCGCCGGCTGCGAGAACTTCGAGAGCGAGATCAGTACGGGCGCAGAGCTCGGCAGCCCCCGGCCGGTCACAGCGACAACCGAGCCGGCGAGAGGGTCGGCCGGCGTCCACCGCAGCCGCCCGCCGTGGCCGTTTGCAAGTTCTCTCGACAGCGGAGCGCTGGCTGTCGTGACGCGGAAGATGCTGGCGACGCGGCGCGAGCGCGCGCGTGACGTCAGTCGGATCGGGCCCCGCCCCCGTGGCGTCGTCACCGTCACGGCAAAAGCGCCGCGCCGATTGCTACGGGCTGTCGCGACGCGCCTGCCAGCCGCCCGGACACGCACCTTCGCACGCGCGGGAAAGCCGCTGCCAGTCAGCGTCACCGTTGAGCCCGCAGGGCCCGCGGCCGGCGACAGGACGACCGAGGCAGCGTCGGCCGTGGACGTGACAACGAACACGGCGACGACCACTAGGGCCGGCAAAAAGACGGAGCCAAGACGTGCAGCAGGAACTGAGCACGTGCGCATGCGTGCGGGCACTGAACTACCTCCAGGTTCAGCGGTTTCGACTACGGCTGCAGACCTGAGCGCGCGCCAGACACGCCACTCACCGCGTCACGGAAGACAGGTAAGCAGGTACGTCGGACCCGTGCCTCTACAGGTTGAACGCGCTCCGCATGCTCGCCGCGCTGGCGGCGCCGCCGAGGTACGTCGTCAGACCAAGCATCTCCTCCGTTGTGCGGAGCAACGAGTAGTGGCTGAACCGAACTGCGCTCTTGGTCCCTGTAATCGTGGACGGAGCGATCACGATCGTCGCGACCTGGTTGCCGCTCGCGGAGTCGTCCTCGTCCCACGTGAGGAAGATCGCCGTGGTGCCCGATTGGTACTGGGGACTGCTCGTGAGCTTCGGGATGAACGCCTTGAGCCAGTCGTCTCCGGTCGTGACCGAGCAGTCGTGCGTGTCGTTGCACAGGTTCGGCGTAACGAACGTGAAACGCGCTGAGATGTCTGGCGTTGCCCCCAACGGCACGTCGTAGTTCTGACAATCGGTGCGGATGTTCGTGTAGTACGCGGCCGGATTGTGCTTCACGGCGTATTGCCCGGAGTTCGTCAGCAGGCAGTTCGACGGCATCGATTCCTGCAGTGACCGCCAGCCGCCGGTGCCGAGCTGCGAGAAGATGCTCGCCACGCCAAGCGGATGCGAGCTCGGCGGGTTGTCGTCGGTAATCCCCTGGGGGTTGCCTGAGGTCATGGCGACGTAGTTCGGCAGGCTCGGGTGTGTGATTGCGAAGTAGTTGGTCGCCAGGCCGCATTGGCCGGCCAGTGCGTTCTCGTAGGGAGCGGAGGAGCTGCCGATCACCTGGCTGTAGGAATGGTTCTCCATCACGATCCAGACGACGTGCTGCCACGCAGCGGGCCGCACCGGCGCAGTTCCGCACGGCCCCTGCTGAGGCGGCGGCGTCGGCGCCTGAGGCGTCGCCGAAGCGGTCGTCGACGGCGCTGACTGATTGCCGGCCGCGTCGACTGCCGTCACGCGGTAGGTGTATGCCGTCCCATTGGCCAGACCGGTGTCGGTGAACGTGCGGGTCGAGGCAGCGGTCGAGCCGGTCCCTGCGGTCGGCCAGGTTCCGTCCGGGTTGCGGCGGTAGACGCGGTACCCGGTCACGCCCACGTTGTCGGTCGCAGCGCCCCAGCCGAGCGAGACCTTCGTGTCGCCGGCGGTTGCGGTCAGTCCGCTGGGCGGACTAGGCGCGGTCGTGTCCGGCGGCGTGGCGGTGCTTTCAACGACGAGCTGCGGCCCTCCAGCCCCACCTGCCTCGCGGCTTGAGAAGGCCACTGCCTTCTGCAGCGTGCTGGTCAGTGCGAAGCTGACGGCTCCGTTTCCGGCCACGGCTCCGGTGACGGCGAACGACGTGCGAGCTCCCTTTGCGATTGAGCTGACGGAGCTGAGGGCGGCTCCCGTGGCCGGAGCGTTTGCGTTCGTGATGCCGGTCTCGGACCAACTGGTGCCCGAGACTGCCCGCGACGTGACCGCGCCCCGGAACGAGTTCGACGCCACGAGGGACAGGGTCGCCTTCGTCACGGGGCCGCTTATCCCTTGGACATCGAATCGGAGGTAGGAGCGCATGACCGGCGAGCCGTCGGTGCGCAGCTCGAGTTGAGTCCCGAAGTTCGTGCTCGGACGGCTCGCGTCGACGTACGAGTCCGCTGACGGCGAGAACGTCGCCGTCGCAGCTTCGGCCGGCGCGGCCGCCCCAATCGCCAGGACGACGGCTGCAGAAACTGCGCGGCGGAGCATGCGTGAGTGCACTGAACTACCTCCTGTTCAGTGGTTTGAGCCGACGGGCTGTGCACCGGAGCGCCGTGCGCGAGGCACGACGCTCCGGGTCACGAAGGCGGCACGGTAGCTGCGTTCGGCCGCGCCGTACAGGGGCCGGTTCGAGTTAGCCGTTCCGCAGTACTACAGGTTGAATGCGCTCCTCATACTGGTTGCGCTGGCCGCGCCGCCGAGGAAGTTCGTGATTCCGAACATCTCCTCGGTGGTGTGCAACAGCGAGTAGTGAGTGAACTTCGTCGCGCTCTGCGTCCCCGGGGTTGTCGACGGACTGATCACGATGGTGGCAACTTGGTTGACATTTGTCATGTCGTCCTCGTCCCACGTCACGAAGATCGCCGTCGTCCCCGACTGGTACTCCGGAGTGCTCGTCAGCTTCCCGACGAACGTCTTCAACCAGCTGTCTCCCGTCGTTACGGAGCAATCGTGCGTGTCGTCGCACATGTTCGGCGTGACGAACGTGAATGGCGCGGAGATGTCCGGCGTCGCTCCGAGCGGCACGTCGTAGTTCTGGCAGTCGGTGCGGATGTTCGTGTAGTAGGCCGCCGGGTTGTGCTTCACCGCGTACAGACCCGAGTTGCCGAGCAGGCAGTTCGAGGGCATCGACTCCTGGAGCGAGCGCCAGCGGCCCGTCCCCATCTGGGAGAAGATGCTCTCCGCCGCTACTGGGTGCGAGCTCGGGGGGTTGTCGTCGGTGATGCCCTGCGGGCTGCCCGACGTCATCGCGATGTAGTTCGGCAGGCTCGGGTGCGTGATCGCGAAGTAGTTCGTCGCGAGCCCGCACTGAGCAGCGAGGCTGTTCTCGTACGGGGCAGACGAGCTCCCGATCACCTGGCTATACGCGTGGTTCTCCATCACGACCCAGACCACGTGCTGCCACTGCGGCGGCGTGGCGGCTGTGCCGCAGGGGCTCTGCGGCGGCGGTGGCGGTGCCTGCGGCGTTGCCGATGCCGTCGCCGACGGGGCCGACTCGTTGCCGGCCGCGTCGATTGCCGTCACGCGGTAGGTGTAGGCAGTCCCGTCGGTCAGTCCGCTGTCCGTGAACGTGCGCGTCCCGCTTGGGGTGTTGCCGGTCGACGTCAGCGGCCAGCTGCCGTCGGCGTTCTGGCGGTAGATGCGATAGCTGGCGACGCCGACGTTGTCGGTCGACGCACTCCAGCTGAGCGTGACCTTGGTGTCACCGCTGGTGGCGGCGAGTCCACCCGGGGCGCTCGGCGCCGTCGTGTCCGGCGGCGCCTGCGGCGTCGCCGCGGCGGTCGCCGACGGGGCCGACTCGTTGCCGGCGGCGTCGATCGCCGTCACCCGGTAGGTGTAGGCGGTCCCGTTCGTCCGCCCCGTATCGGTGAAGCTGCGCGTCGCGGCGGCGGTCGTGGCGGTTGCCGTCGTCGGCCAGCTGCCGTCGGCGTTCTGGCGGTAGAGGCGGTAGCCCGTGACGCCGGTGTCGTCGGAGGCGGCATTCCACGTGAGCGAGACCTGCTTGTCGCCGCCCGTGGCGGTCAGACCGTCCGGCGCGCTCGGCGCCGTCGTGTCGGTCTGCACGTCAACGACGAGCTGCGGCACGTTCGTGCCCCCGGCCTCGCGACTCCAGATCGCGAGCGCCGTGACGGAGGAGCTCGTGAGAGCGATGCTCACCGGCCCGTTCCCCGGCACCGCCTTCGTCACATCGAACGACATCGGCGTGCCCGTGACAGCCGACGGCACCGAGCTGAGGGTGGTACCCGTGGCGGGCGCGTTCGTATTCGTGATCGTCGTCTCTGACCAGCTGTTGTCGGCGACTGCGGAGGCGGTCACCGCGCCGCTCAACGAGCTGGCCGGGACCAGCGACAGAGTCGCCTTCTGCACGCTGCCGCTGAAGCCGGTGACGTCGAAGCGGAGATAACTGCGGACGACCGGTGAACCGTCCGTACGGATCTTCTGCAAGCCACCGAAGTTCGTATCCGGCTGGCTCGCGTCGACATACGAGTCGGCGGACGGCGAGAACGTGAGAGTGGCTGCTTGGCTGGCGGTTGGGCCGGTCAACATCGCCGCAGCGCCGATGGCCGAAATGAGCATGAGCCGAATGAGGCGCCGCGCGAGGGCGTCTGAAAGCACTGTGAAAACCTCCACTGTCGTGTCAGTGGTTGACGAAAACACCTGCCTTCAGACCCAGGAGCCCCCGCCAGCGGGCCTCCCAACCGCGCGGCTGGGCCCCGTAGCCGCTCCGGGTAGCCGCTATGTCCCCGAGTCCCGGGCCAGCCAAACTCCACCCGCGCGCTGGCGGTCCTGCAACGATGCGCACAGCCGCGAGCGATCACCGTCGGCGGGATGGTCGCCTGTGTCGCCGCGATCCTGATCGTGGCGTCAGCCCAGTCGTCCGCAGGCGCTGGTCGGAGTCATCCTGCTCGAGCTCGGCGGCGCAGTGCTCGCAGCGGTGTTCGTTGGTGAGCGGCAGCGACGTGTCGCCAGTTCGATGCAGGCGCGTGTGGGCATCTCCGGGCGCACTGTCGTCCTTGCGGCCGCGAGCGTCGGTGCCTTAGTCGCAAGCGCCGCCGCGCCGGGGGCAGGACTCGAGTCCACCTACATCGTGATGGCGCTACTCGCCGCGCTCGTGACGGCCGGCACGGCAGCCCTACTCGCTCGCGTGGAGAAGACACGGGAGCGGCCGCGCACGTAGGGAACGGCTCCGCCCTGGCGCGGCTCAGCCGGCCCCTTGGGTGCCTACTCTCCGCCGAGCGATCGGATGCCCCTGTTCGTCGCAAGCGGAAGGCCGGGATCGCGAGGTTCAATCGTGTGTCTTCGGCGCGACTCGTGCAATGGCCTCGCGCGTCGTCTTCTCCTGAACTTCATCGCCCAGCTCGCGAAACAGTGATAGCGATGTTTCGAGCCACTCACGGGCCGCGCCGAACTCACCGCGTGCCTCGTGCAGTCGGCCGATTTCTTGCGTAACGGCAGCCTCGTCTCGGGAGTCACCTTGAGTGAGCCTGAGCGCAAGCTCAAGTTGTTCCAAAGCATCGTCGAGGAACGCGAATGACTTGACTTTCGTCCGTCGTCCGAAGTGGAAGCCGGCCGATTAAGGCGAGACCGACGAGGCAGGTGAGAAGACGTTTCTAGGGCTGGCTGCTCAGTAGCGCGGCGGCCACGCGCTCCGGTGCCTCAAGCGGCGGCCAATGTGCAACGTCCTCCAGCGCCGTGAACGGTGCGTCCGGGAGTCGCTCGCGGATGCGCTCGGCCATGTGCGCGCCGGAGACCGGATCGAGCATTCCCCAGACGAAGGTAAGCGGTACGTCAGTCGTCTCGAGTACCTGCGTCCAGCGCTCGGCGTTCTCGCGGCGGTCCTCGATGTAGCGGATCAGGAGATGCGTGTTCCGCTGTCCGTTGTGGAGGTGGAAGCTCTGCCAGATCCTGGCGGCGTCGGCAGCCGAGCCGTACCCCTCCGGGAATGTCGGCGCGAGGCCGGCCATGAACAACTCGCCGTTCATCGCAGCGCTTATCTGCGGCCCGTGCTCCGGATCGAGTAGGGCCACCTGCGCGGGCTGGGGCCGATGCAGATCCGGGTAGACGCCCCCGTTCATGAAGTGGAGCGCGCGCACGTCGACCGCGAGCGCGCCGGCCGCGCGCCGCGTCAGGAGCTCCTGCGCGACGCTGACCGAGTAGTCGTGCGCCACGACCACCGTCGACGCGATCCCCTCGCGCACCCACAGCGCCTCGACCAGGTCCGCCTGCTCGAGCACCGAGTAGCGGTGCTCGCGCGGCTTGCTGGACGCGCCGAAGCCCAGCAGGTCGGGCATCGTGAGCGCGTAGCGCTCGGCCAAGGCAGGGGCGATCTTCGCCCAGTCGTGCGATGAGCTGGGGAACCCATGCAGCAGCGTCATGGACGGCCCCCACCCCTCGCGGCGAACGAAGACGCCCTGCTCGGTTCCGCTCAGCTCCAGTGGAACCACTTCGCCGCCTGACCACCAGTCCTGCACGTCCACGGGGCGCAGTATTCCGGGTGGCGAGAAGCTACCGCTGCTCGTC
>DASXJE010000194.1 GCA_036497565.1 Mycobacteriales bacterium | reverse complement strand
TCGACCATGTCGGCGAAGTGCTCCGCGCCACCGACGGACTCCATGGTCCGCGCGGAGATGAACTTGATCAGCAGCGCCGAGGTGCCCGGCGGCAGCCCGGCGAAGTGGACCGTGAGCAGGCCGTGGTCCTTGAGCAGGACGGCCGCGAGGGTCGCGGTCGCCTCGATCGGCGCGAGCGACGCGGATGCTCCGCCGGAACGCCGGTTCAGCTCGGCCCCGATCGCCTCACCGGTCAGCTTGAAGATGAACGGGGTGTTCTCCACGATGTCGCCGAGTCGGGCCCGCAGGACCTCGCCCGTCTTCTTGGTGGACGCCACGAGATCGCGGACGCGTTGGTCGCTGTAACCACGCAGCGTCTCCACGATGGCCGGATAGAGCACCGGCCGGCATTCGCTGCCCAGCTCGAACGAGCGTGCGCGGGCGGCGGCGAGCAGATCGGCACGACCGCCGAGCAGCCCGACGCGCGGCCCGAGCACGCCGTACTTGTCCAGACCGGTGGCGCCGAGGTCCACACCGAGCTGAAGGCAGCGGGACTGGCCGAGCAGCGCGGGCCCCACCCGTGCGCCACCCGCGTCGTCGAGGACGACAAGGGCTCCGCGCCCGTGTGCCAGCCCGACGACCTCCCGGATGTCCGCCTCCGCCATGGCCTCGTAGGTCACGGCAAGGCGGGTCAGGGCCACGACCGACACATCAGGCTCCCGATCGAGCGCGGCGCGGAACGCCGCCAGCCCGACCACCTCGACCAGCCGGCCGCCGGCGTCGCGGACGGCGCGGCGGACACAGGGATGGCTGTAGCTCGGTGACATCCCGATGACCGTCGAGCCAGGCCTCACCGTGACCTGCATGGCGGCGTAGATGGCCGCGGTCAGGCGGTTGGTGACCGCGATGTCGTGCGCGCCGTCCTCCCCGCCGAGATGCTCGAGGCCGAGCGCGCGCACCTGCTCGCCATAGAGCGCCCCCGCCCATTCGTCGTCGAGCACCCACGGCGAGAGGTCGTCGGGCAGGTGCAATCCGCGTTCCAGACCGCTGACGTTGTGCAACGGGAGCCCCCGGGCGTGACGCTCGCGAATAACGCGCCATGCCTCGCTCAACTTCGCCACATGATCGGCGGTGCCGCGAAGGATGCTTCCCGCGGCGTAGGGCATGTCGCCTGGCTTGCCCTGGACTGCTGTTGTCACTGTCCTGATCGCTCCTTCGGTGTGCCGTTCGGTCGGTCCACCTCCAGACAAGCAGCCACTCAGACTTGAAACAAGCTCATGTTATTGACCCCAATAGATGAGTAACTTGCAACTATGGCGGACGTACGAGGCTTACAGCTGCTCCACGAGCTCAACCTGCGAGGGACCCTCGCCGCGGCGGCCGACGCGCTCTATCTGAGCCACTCCGCCGCCAGCCATCGGCTAGCCGTTCTGGAGCGTGAGGTCGGCGTACCAGTCACCGAAAGGATCGGACGCCGGCTGCGGCTGACCGAGACCGGGGTCGCTCTCGCGGCGTGTGCGCAACGACTGCAACAGGAGATCGAGACGACCGACGCCGTCATCGAACAGGCTCGCACCACGGTGGCCGGCCGGGTCCGGGTCGGGCTCTTCCAGACCGCCGCGCTGCGGATTCTGCCCCGGTTGCTGAGCGAGCTGCGGGACGAATACCCGGGCGTGGTCCTGGAGAGCACCCAGACCCTGGCCGCCTCCGCGCTCGCGTCCGTACAGACCGGCGAGCTCGATCTTGCCGTCGTGCCGTCGTACCAACACCACGCCCCGCCGCACACGTCGGAGACCCTTCATCACGAGCCCCTCTACACCGACCACTGGCTCCTGGTGCTGCCCCCGGACCACCGCCTGCACCAGACATCGGGCCCGGTCGACATCGCGGAGCTGCGCTCGGAGAACTGGATAGCCGGCGAAACGGTCACCCATTACCTCTCCCCACTCTGCCGGGACGCCGGATTCGAACCGCACGTCGTGCACCGCAGCAGCGACTACACGGTCATGACGACGCTGGTCAGCCTGGGCTACGGGATCTCCTTCATGCCGATCATCGATGAGTTGAGCTCGCTGCTTCCGCCGGTGCGGCTGCGACAGCTGAACATCTCCGGCGCTGACCAGACCGTGCTCGCCGTCCGACGCGACAGCAGCCGAGGCCGCCCCGCGGTCGACGCGGTCTGGAGATCGATGCTTCGACGAGGACACGAGATCTGAACGGCGTCACACGTGCGCCGGGACACCGCGCTCAGGTTCGGTCAGCACGGGCCGCCGGGTACCGATGAGTTCCGGGTGCGAGCGGGGTCTACCCGTCATGACTGATTCCACAGGAACCCCGACAACCCTCTCGAACATCGGCGTGGTCATGTTCACCGTCGCCGATCAGGACGCCGCCCTCGCCTTCTACACCGAGAAGCTCGGCTTCGAGCTTCGGGGCGACATGCGCTTCGGTGAGCACGACGAGGGGCGCTGGCTCGAGGTGGCCCCGCCCGGGTCGCGGGCGCGCCTGGCGCTCAACCCACCGATGGGCGGTCCGCCCGGGGGCAGCGCGATCGGTGTGGAGACAACGGACGTCCTGGGCGAGCACGCCCGACTGAAGGCCGTCGGCGGCATCGATATCGATCCGGAGCCGATGCGCACGCCCGGTGCCCCGCTGATGTTCATGCTGCGCGACCCGGACGGCAACCACGTCGTCGTGGTGGAGGCCCCGCCCGCCCCATAGCTCGCGGCTGTGACGGTGTGGCCCGGCCCGGGCCGGGCCACACGGTCAGAATAGATACCGAGACGAGTGACAAAAAAGTTACAGAACCGCACAGGAGCGCAAAAACAGAATTTCAGGACTGCATGCTTATGCGGTCCCCACCTCGTTAATGTCGCCGCATGCCGAAATACGTGATCGAGCGCGAGATCCCCGGCGCCGGGTCCCTGTCCGACGAAGAGATCCTCGGAATCAGCGAGACGAGTAATCGAGTGCTGACGGGAATGCCGGACGTACAATGGGTGCATAGCTACGTGGTCGACGACAAGATCTTCTGCGTCTACGTCGCTCCCGATGCGGAGCGCATCCGTCAGCACGCGAAGGAGGGCGGGTTCCCCGCCAACGCGGTTCATGAGGTCGCCCGCACCATCGACCCCACAACCGGCGGCCGCTAGA
>DASXJE010000193.1 GCA_036497565.1 Mycobacteriales bacterium | reverse complement strand
GGAGCCCCGGCGACATCGGCGGCGTGGTCGTCCTCGACGAGGACGGTGTGCGGGTACGACGTCAGCACCCGCTGCAGGGCCCGGGCCCGCGACGCGGACACGGCCGCGCCGGTCGGCACCTGAGCCCGCGGGGTCACGACGACGGCACGGCAACCGGCCGCCAGCGCGACCCGGAGCTCGTCCGCGCGCATCCCGTCGTCGTCGACGGCCACCGGCTCGGCCGTCAGGCCCATCGCGGCGAGGAGATCGGTGAGGTTGGACCAGGCCGGATCCTCCACCGCGACGCGGTCGCCGGGCCGCAGGTGCGCCTGCAGCCCACGCTCGACCGCGTCCAACGTGCCGTGTACGACGGCCAGGTGCGTTGCCGGCACCCGGTCCGCGGCCAGCCGACGGCGGCTCGCCGCCGCGAACCGCTCGGCGACGTCGGGGGCGCCGTACCCGCGCCCCGCCGAGACCGCAGCGCCATGGCGCAGCGCGTCGGCCGACCTCGGTAGCAGTCTCGATGCGGGCTGCCCGTCGCTGAGGTCGCGTACGCCGGCCGGCGCCGGGGCGATGTCGGCCGGCACCGGTGCGGTGGCCGGGCGGCGGCGGACCCGGGTGCCGCGACGGCCGGCGGTCTCGACGACCCCGCGATCGCGAAGAATCCGGTAGGCGGTCGCGGCGGTGTTGGGATTGACCCCCAGCTCGTCGGCCAGGCTGCGGATCGGCGGCACCAGGTCCCCCGGGCGAAGCGCACCCTTCGCCACGGCATCCTCGACGCTGCCAGCGATATCTCTGGCCGTCGAGCCGCCGAGCCGGTAACGTACCACCACAGAACGGATTATGTACTAGTACGTCAGGAGCCACAAGGTGCCAGCCTCCGAATATCCGCCGACGCCGCGTACGACGCCCGTCCGACTGGCCGAGCGCGCACGCTACGACCGCGAAACGGTGCACGCCGTGCTGGACGAGGCCCTGATCTGCCATGTGGCGCATGTACGGAACGGCGTGCCCGTGGTGATCCCGACCATCCATGCCCGCGACGGCGAACGCCTCTACCTGCACGGTTCGACCGGATCGACGCTCGCCCGCTCCGGCGGCGACGGGATCGAGGTCTGCCTCGCCGTCACCGTCATCGACGGCATCGTCCTGGCACGGTCGGCGTTCCATCACTCCATGAACTACCGCAGCGTGGTCGCGCACGGCGTTGCCCGCTTGGTGACCGACCCGGCCGAACGCCGCCACGCGCTCGATGTCGTCGTCGACCACGTCCGCTCCGGACGCTCCGCGGACTGCCGACCGCCGAGCAACAAGGAGCTCGCCGCGACGAGCGTGCTGGTGCTGGACCTGAATGAGGTGTCGGCGAAGTGCCGCACCGGCGATCCGGTCGACGAGCCGGAAGATCTATCGGGCCCGTGGTGGGCGGGTGTCGTCCCGGTCGGCACCGTTCTCGGTCAGCCGGAGCCGGCAGCCGACCTGGCGCCCGACGTCAGCGGCCCCTGAGGTCCAGCGACGGCGAGTTCCTTTCGCCGCTGATCCGAGCGGCGCAGCGCGTCATTGAAGATGCCCATGTTGAACCAGGTGGGGAACGCCCGGGCGAGCCTGCTCGGCCCGAGCAAGCGGGCGTCGCCGTTGGCCACGAGTTCGCGGAAGGGAACCAGCCCCACGAGCCAGCGGTGCATCTGCGCAGTGTCGGCCTCGACGGCGAGATCGACGTCGTGGCCCTGGTCGTCCTTGCACACACTGACGCCAGGACGCTCGATCTCCAGCCATCCCTCAGCTCCGCCGGTCCCGGTGAGAACGAGATGGACGACGGTGCGGCTCGACGGGAGCTTTGCGGGAATCGCGTGCTGGTGCAGACGCCAGATGACCGAGAGACCGTCACAGTCCTCATCGCTCGGGTCGCCGAACATCCACTCCGCGGCCCAGTGCCCCATCGCCCATACGATCGGCGTCAACGCCTCGCCGGCCGGCGTGAGGGCGTATCGACCGGTCCGGCCGCGCTCGCCGACCTCCCGATCGACGAGCCCCAACCGTTCCAGCTGGCGTAGCCGCTGGGCGAGAAGTGTGCGACTGACCCGCGGGATCCCGCGGTGGATCTCGTTGAAGCCACCGGCGCCGACCATCAGCTCGCGGATGACCAGCGGCGTCCATCGATCACCCAGCACATCAACCCCGATGGAGATCGGGCAGTAGTCGGCGTAGCTGGCCATGACCTCTATCTTCGCGCGGCGACCCGGGTCGAGTAGTACGAATCCTGTACCCGCTCGCCGCCTTTCAGGCGGCGGCGTGCGGCCAGCCGTCCCGTTTGGGGCAATTCCACGGACCCGTGACCGTCTCTGACCGGTACGACACCGTCACTGGTCGGGCGGGCGGCACTCACACATCCTTGATGACAGGCGGCCGATCGGGCCGTGTCCGCACGGGAGGCGTAATGACAGTCGTGGCCAGCCAGAACGAACTGGCAACCATCAAGGCGCAGCAGCAGAAAACCTGGGCGAGTGGGGACTTCTCGGTCATCGCATCGAGAATCGTGCTCGTCAGCGAACTGCTCGCCGACGCCGCCGATCTGCGCGCCGGGTCCCGGGTCCTCGACGTCGCATGCGGGAACGGCAACGCGACGCTGGCCGCGGCGCGGTCCGGCGCGTACGCCGTCGGCGTCGATTATGTGCCGGCCCTGCTGGAGGACGGGCGGGCCCGGGCGCTCGCGGAGGGACTCGATGTCGAGTTCCGGCTCGGCGACGCCGAGGATCTGCCGGCCGAGGACGGATCGATGGACGCCGTTCTCTCCGTGTTCGGGACCATGTTCGCCCCCGACCACCAACGGACCGCGGACGAGATCGTGCGGATCACCCGGTCGGGCGGGACCGTCGGACTGGCGTCGTGGACGCCGGACGGCTTCATCGGCGAGATGTTCCGGATCATCACCTCGCACGTGCCGGGAAAGCCCGGAGTGCAGTCGCCGTTGCTCTGGGGTACCGAGCAGCACGTCGTCGAGATCTTCGGCAACGCCGTGAACCGTGCCCGGTCCGAGGAGCGGACGTGCACGTTCCGGTTCACCTCGCCGGAGGAGTTCGTCACGTTCTTCCGGCGCTGGTACGGCCCGACGCTGAAGGCGTTCGAGGCACTCGACGAAACCGGGCGCTCCGCTCTCGCGGCCGACCTTGCCGACCTGGCCCGTCGTTCGGACCGACACGGTGACGGCGGCAGCATCGCCATTCCTGCTCGGTATCTGGAATCCGTCCTCGTTCTGCGCTGAGCAGCGGACGATGCCTACGACCGTCACCGGGCCCTGAGGCCGGCGTCAACAGAATCTGGTGCCGGGCGCCGGCGGGCAGGCGTGTGCGGCGATGCCGGCCGGCTGAGGCGCGACACTGGGTGTCGCCTTCGCGGGCGATGACCCCGGAAGGATGAGCACCAGGAGCGCGACGGTGACGGCGATCGTCAGCACGGCGACTGCCGCGACCCTGCCGACGACCGTGCGGGGAATTGCGTGCCTGCTGTGAACCGATGGTGATGCGACGGTGGTCATGGCAACGATCCTTCTTCGGTCTCGGGAACTGGTCTTGCGACCGTATGGCGACCGGACCGGTGCCTACATCGGGAGAGACTCCCCACGTTTCTCGCCGTACCCCCCAAATTAC
>DASXJE010000192.1 GCA_036497565.1 Mycobacteriales bacterium | reverse complement strand
GTGAGCGACGCCGTCCGGTACACGTTGACCGAGCGCATCCCGGCCGCGATCGAGGGCGTGACGCCGCCCCCCGCGGCGACCGGGATCGACGCCGAGCTCGCCAAGCTGCTCGAGATGGCGATGGAAGCCGCCAGCTCGGGGGCCGACCAGCAGGCGTCGATGCGCTCCGCCGTCGTGGCGCTCTCTCGCCGCGTGCAGGTGTCGGCGCACCGCATCCAGGAGGAGGCGACGCTTATGGCGGACCGGCATCCCGGTGACGCCGGCGTGCTGGACGTGAGCATGCGGGTCGACCACGCCGCCGCCCAGCAGGCCCGCACCGCGCAGAGCATCGCCGTGCTGCTCGGAGAACGGCCCGGCCAGCAGTGGCAGGATCCGCTCCCGCTGGTCGACGTGGTCCGCGCCGCCGCTGGCCGGATCATCGCCTACAGGCGGATTGAGGTAGCGGGCGACCCGGACATCGCCGCGGTGCCGGCGGTCGTCGAGCCGCTGATCCACCTGGTCGCCGAGTTGCTGGGCAACGCCACCCAGTCCTCTCCGCCGTCTACTCAGGTGCCGGTCGCCGTCCTCGCCGTACAGCGTGGTGCGGTCATCGAGGTGCACGACTGCGGCGTCGGTCTTGATGACTACCGGCTCGCGCAGGTCCGTGCGATCGCCGCTGGGAAAGAGCGGGTCGGCCTGGAGAAACTCGGGGAGTTCCCGCAGACCGGGCTGGCGGTGGTCGGCCAGTACGTCCGGAGGCACGGCTTCCGGGTGGACCTGTCCGAGTCGGTGTACGGCGGCGTCCGGGCGATCGTGGGCATACCGTCTGAGCTGGTGGAGACCGTGGAGCCCGCGGAATCCGCCTCCGTGCCGACGGCTCCGGTGCCCGCGGCCCGGGCGCCGGAGGCCTCCGCGACGGCGACGGACACCCCCCAGCGCGGACTTCCCCGCAGGCATTCGCCCCGGCACTCCGCCGCCTCAGCGACATCCACGACGTCCGCCGCCGGAACCGGTCCGTCGGCCGTAACCGGGATCACGGAGGGCGCACGGACCATGGCGCAGCCGAGCCCGGCCGAGGCCGGCGCCTGGATGGGCGCGTTCCTGAACACGGCGACGCCAGACGGCGAACCGGCGCCCGACGACAATTCAGCAGGCCTCGAGGACAACTCGACAGAGCAGCAGGAGCAGGGATGACTGTCGACCAGAACTGGATGCTGGACGAGGTAAACGGTGTCCGGGGCATCCGGCACGCGGTGGTGCTGTCGGCCGACGGCCTGGTGCGGGCGCGCTCGGAGCAGACCAGCAAGGACGACGCCGACCGGCTGGCGGCGGCCTGTGCCGGGCTGAAGTCGATAGGGCAGAGTCTGGCCAGGCGGTTCGCGGACGGGGGCAGCACCTCCCGCCAGGTGATGGTGGAGTTCGACGGCCACGGCGGCTTCTTGTTCATCCGCGGCGCCGGCGACGGGTCGCACCTGGCGGTCGTCACCGAGCAGGTGGTGGACCCCGCGCTGATCGCCCAGCAGATGCAGGCGCAGGTGCTGAAGATCGGCGCCCCCAACCTCGCCACCCCGACCCGCGAGAACTGAGCGGGGCATGACTAGCCCAGGCGAGTACCGCGACCGCCCGGTGCGGCCATACGTCCTGACCGGCGGCCGTGCCGCCCCGACCAGGAACACAGTCCGGCCGGAGACACTGGTGGTCGCGGCCTCTCCCGCCGGGCCGCTGCCGGTGTCCGCGAGCCGCACGGAGCGCGCGCTGCTCGGCACGTGCAGGCGGCTGTTGTCGCTGGCAGAGGCCGCCGTCCACCTCGAACTGCCGGTCAGCGTGGTCATGGTGGTGGCCTCTGACCTGATCGACTCCGGCCACTTGTCCGTGCGTACGCCGGCGAGCGCGCCGGTGAGCTCAGACCTTCTCGAGGAGCTGCTCAATGGCCTTCGCAAACTCCGCTGAGCCGGCCGAGGCCGATACCAGCACCCGAGCCGACGGCGGGAAGAACTCCGGCCGGTACGTCGCCGAGACCGTGGAGCGGTCGGCGAAGATCCTGGTGGTCGGCGCGTTCGGCGTCGGGAAGACCACGCTGATCGGCTCGGTCAGCGAGATCGAACCGCTGCGCACCGAGGAGTTGATGACCACCGCGAGCATCGGCGTCGACGACCTGGCCGGGCTGGAAGGCAAACGAGCCACCACCGTGGCGATGGACTTCGGTCGCGTCACGGTGACGCCTACGCTGGTGCTGTACCTGTTCGGCACGCCCGGCCAGCGGCGGTTCTGGGACCTGTGGGAGGGCCTGGCCGAGGGCGCCGTCGGCGCGCTCGTCCTAGTGGACACCCGGCGCCTGGAGCAGAGCTTCGAGGTGCTCGACCAGCTGGAGACCCACTCCCCCGCGCTGCCGTTCGCGGTCGCGATCAACCATTTCCCCGACAGCCCCCGGTACGGAACGGACGAGCTCGCCGAGGCGCTCGACCTTCCGCCGCGCACGCCCGTCGTCGAATGCGACGCCAGGGAGCGTCCGGGATCGGTGCAGAGCCTGATCACCCTGATAGAGCACGCCCTCTCCGCACAGAAGGTGTTGTCCTGATGACATCCCCCGCCCACGTGGCCGGCCGCCTCGCTGACCTGCGCGACCTGACTCCGGTAGGACAGATCAACGCGCACGCCGACCTGCAAGCTGTGTATCGGATGCTGCGAGCGCAATGGGGCGAGGTCGCTCCCGTGGAGCTCGAGCCGGGCATCAATGGCTGGCTCGTCATGGGCTACGAAGAGATGATGCATGTCCTGCGCCACGAGCGGCTGTTCGCGAAGAACTCGTCGCACTGGCGGGACCTGGGCGAGGGAATGGTCAACCCGGACTCGCCGCTGCTGCCGATGATGGCCGCCCGGCCGAACGCCTACTTCTCGGACGGGGACGAGCACCGCCGGCTGCGTGCGCCACTGGACGAGGCGGTGGCCAGGCTGAAGATACGCCACACCCGGGAGCAGACCACGGAGGTCTGCGAGTCGCTGATCTCTGGATTCGCGCCGCGAGGCCAAGCCGACCTGCTGAGCGAGTACGCGATGATGATCCCGACACTGACGGTGGGCCGCATGCTCGGCCTCGGCCTCGACCAGGCGCACGAGATGCACCGCGCGATGATGGACCTGTCCACCAACGGAGCGGACGCGCAGACCGGAAACGACCGGTTCACCGAGATCATGATGGACTTGGTGCATCTCCGCCAGGCCGAGCCGGCCGAGGATATGACCACCGTCATCGTCCAGCACCCGAACATGGAGAACGACTTCGAGCGAGCCCAGTCGATGGCGCTGATGATCGCGGGCGCGGCCGAGTGCACCATGGCCTGGATCGGCTCCGCCCTGCAGTTGCTCCTCACCGACCTCCGTTTCGCCGGCCGGATGCTCGGCGGGCGGCTCGGCATCGACGACGCCCTCGACGAGGTGCTCTGGCGCGAACCGCCGTTGTCCAACCTGCCCGCCCGGTACGCGCTTCGCGACACCGAACTCGCGGGGCAGCCCATCGAGCAGGGCGACCCGCTCATCCTCGCGTTCGGGGCCGCCAACGCGGACCCGCGCGTCCATAGCGACGACCCGTGGAGCGAACTCGGCAACCGCGCGCACCTGGCGTGGAGCGGCGGCCCGCACATCTGCCCCGCGCACGTGCCCGCACGGGTCATCGTCCGCACCTCGGTCGAAACTGCCCTGTATCAGCTGCCCGGCCTGCGCCTGGCCGTGTCCGCGGACGAGATCGTCCGTCTCCCGTCGCCGTGGACGCGCTGCCCGGGCACCCTGCCCGTGATCTTCGCCCCGCGAACGGCATAGGTGGAAAATCACCCCCGTAGAGTTTTTCAGCCTGCCGAGCTGCAAGGAAAACGCAATTGCATGAAAACCTAGACAACGCCCTTCCCGGGAAGTTTTATTGACGCGGAAGTAATTCATTACCGCGAATATTCATAGCCGAATTCTCGGCTCACGTGCAACGGAGGCCCCGTGCCCTGCCCCTTCTCCCCGGACACCCCCGAGAGCACGACAACCACCGCGACTGGCTCCCCCAG
>DASXJE010000191.1 GCA_036497565.1 Mycobacteriales bacterium | reverse complement strand
TCAGCCCGCTCGGCCCGCGGGCGCGCAGTGTGAGCGTGCAGATCGTGGCGCATCTGGAACGCCTGATCACCATCGGTGAGCTGAATCCGGGAGACAGGTTGCCCGCGGAGCGCGATCTCGCCGCGGACTTGCAGGTGTCGCGGGCGTCGCTGCGCGAGGCGATGCACGAGTTGGAGGCGAAGACACTTATCGAACGGCGACCGGGTCGCGGAACCATCGTGCTGCCACCACCAGAGTACGTGCGCGACCTCTATGAACACATCTCCGGCGAGGACCGCAAGCTGCGTGATGTCGCGGAACTGCGCGAGACGATCGAGCCGCAGATCGCGCGGCTGGCTGCCTGCCGGGCGACCGACGCGAACCTCATCGCCCTCGACGGTGTGCTCCTACACACAGTCGAGGGATTGAACGCCGCGGGTTCGGTGAAACTGGATCTGGAATTTCACCTGTTGCTGGCGCAAGCCTCGCAAAATCCGTTGCTTGCTTCATTGAACACCTTGGCCAGCTCGTGGACTCGGGCCATTCGCGAGCTTTCTCACGCGACAAGACACTCGCGTGAGGTTTCCTATCGAGGTCATCGCGAGATTCTCGATGCGGTCGCGGCAGGAGACAAAGACGCCGCCGGTGATGCCATGCTCAAACATCTTCAGGAAGTCGCGGAGCTAACAACCCAGAACTATCCCCTGATCTAGTCAAGCTCTACCGCGACTCCTTTCTGTTTCCTCCGAGAGGAATGCGCCGTGCGCAAATTATTTCGCTTCTCTTTATCCGTGCGGACCTGTGGCGCGGTTGCGGCCCTCGGCCTGCTGCTCGCTGGGTGCTCTGCCGGCAGCGGCACCAGCGGAAACGCCAACGCCGGCCCGGTCTCCGCCGCGTGCGCGGCGGTTCAGAAGGCCAACCCGGGCGTAGTGGGCAAGCACTACTCGGTCGGTACGTCGCCGACGCAACCCAGCTATGAGTCGATCGATCCCAGCGACCCTTCTAAGATCGTCGGATTCGACGTTGACTTCCTCGATGCGGTCAGCAAGTGCGCCGGGTTCAGTTATTCGTTCTCTCCCTCCGATTTCCAGACGCTCGTGCCGTCCCTTCAGGCTGGCCGGATTGATATGGTAGTCGCGAACCTGATCGCATCGCCTACTCGAGCGAGGCAAGTAAACTTCGTCATATATCAAAATGACGAGGAAGCCCTGTTGGTCGCACACGACAACCCGAAATCGTTGACCAGTGTTACTGCATTGTGCGGGAGCTCAATCGCCGTTTTCCCGGGAACCGTGCAGGCTGGATTCGTACAGACGCAGAGTGATGCGTGCACCGCAGCCGGCAGGAAGCCGATCGTGATCAACACCTTCAATGACTTCAATGGGTGTGTTCAGGGTGTCCTCGCTGGTCGCAGCGACGCGACGATCGATCCGGTGAGCATGGTCGAGCAGACCGTCGCCAAGTACCCGAGCCGAATCAGTGGCACCGCCCCAATCACGGAGTTCCGATCCCCGATCGGTATCGCTTTCAACAAATCCAGCTCAGAGTTGCAGGCCGCGACACTCGCCGCGGTCAAGTCCGTGCAGGCCGACGGCACCGAGAAGTTGTTGTTCACGAACTGGAAGATCGATCCAGGCAGCCAGGCGCCCGCCACCGAACTTCCGTAGGTCACGGGTGCGGTCGGCGCGGCTATGCGTGCGACGCGCACTGCCCTAGCTCCGCACGCCATGGATCGTCCCTGTCCGGTAACGGTCCTGCGAAAGGCCGCTGATGCGCGAATATCTGCAGTATTTAACCTTGCCCTATCTGTGGCAGGGGGCGCTGATTACTGTCGAGATCGCCGGCGCCTCTTTGGTGGGAGCTGTCATTCTCGGAGCGATCCTGGCCGAGCTCCGCATAGCCCCCGTGGCCCCTTTGCGCGCCCTCGCCGGCGGATACATCTGGCTCATCAGAGGTACACCGCTACTACTGCAACTCTTGTTTCTCTTCGACGTGCTACCAGCAGTCGGTGTCGTTTTGGCGCCCATCCCGACCGCGATCATCGGCTTTACCATCAATGAGTCCGCGTTCTTCGCCGAGATCATTCGAGGTGGCATCCTCTCTGTCGACCGGAATCAGACACTCGCCGCTCAGGCGCTGGGCATGTCGCCGCGGGTCACCAGGCGACACATTGTTATGCCGCTCGCTCTGCGGGCGATCCTGCCGAGTCTGGGCAACGAGTTCATCAACCTGATCAAGGGCACCTCGCTTGCGTCGGTGATCTCGGTGAGCGAGTTGACGCAGCGCAGCCAGTTCCTGTCGTCGCAGACCTTCGTTTTCTTTCCGATCTTCCTCGCCTCCGGCCTGATGTACCTCGTTCTCACCTCAGGCGTCGCACTCGGACAAGGTCGATTCGAGCGGCGGATGAGTCTTGAACGGGTGCCGAAGACTCCTCGCTACTCAAGTCGATCGCGGCGCTCCCCCGGTGTCGCACTGAGCCCGGAACCCGTCGACACCGGTCTACCCCTCGGCAAACCCGTCGACCCGCACCCTCGGGTTCCCGACGTTCACCAGCCGGTCCTGGTCTGTGATGGCGTGCGGAAGAGCTACGGCGGCCGGATGGTGCTCGACGGTCTTGACCTGACCATGCACCGCGGTGAGGTCGTCGCCGTGCTGGGCGGCAGCGGCAGTGGCAAGAGCACGTTGCTGCGTCTGATCAACCATCTCGAGTCCCTCGACGGCGGCGCGATCACCGTGAACGGCCGCCACATCGGCTACACACCATCGGGTGCCCCAGAACGCTCGGCGTCCAGGCTGGCGACGGCACGAGCCGAGGCCCGCATCGGGATGGTCTTTCAGCATTTCAACCTGTTCCCCCATCTGACCGCCCTGGAAAATGTCCGCCTGGCACCGATCTTCGTACATAACCAGGATCCATCTGGGGTCACTCAACAGGCCTTGGCGCTGCTCGCCGAAGTCGGTCTTGCCGATCACGCAGAGAAGATGCCACACCAACTCTCGGGAGGACAGCAGCAGCGCGTGGCCATCGCCCGAGCTATGGCCACTCATCCCAAACTGATGCTCTTCGACGAGCCGACCAGTGCGCTTGACCCCGAAAAGGTCGGCGAGGTGCTCGCCGTCATGCGCCGCTTGGCCGCCGGCGGTATGACAATGCTCGTAGTGACCCACGAAATCCGTTTCGCCCGCGACGTCGCCGACCGGGTGATCTTCATCGAGAACGGGCGAGTCGTGGAGCAGGGCACGCCAGTCCAAATCTTGGAGGCGCCCCAACAGCCGGAGACTAAACGGTTTCTCCATTCCCTGACCACCGTCGGCCTCTAAGCCATTGTTGCATCACCCTGGAGAAGATCAATGAACTTCGACGAGATCGTTGACCTCGGGCACGAGCTCTACACCGGGATGCCCTGTCACGCCGCCAAGATCACCGCATTCTGGACCGTGGACGACTTCGACAACACTCGGCGTCCGAGCGACGGACGCCGCGCCCTGCACAACAAGATGATGCTGCTCAGCGAGCACACCGGCACCCACCTCGACGCCCCCTCTCATTTCGACGAGAATGGAGTATCCGTCGATCATGTGCCGCTTCAGAACCTGATCCTGCCGGGCCACCTTCTCGACGTCTCCCACAAACGGGCACATGAACCGATCGAACCGCGGGATCTGGCCGAGGCCGAGCGCGCGAGTGGCAAGACGATCGGCCCCGGGACGGCCGTCGTGCTGCGCACCGGTCAGGACGTGAACTGGGGGACCGAGGACTTCTTCACCGAACGGCCGCACGTGACCGACGAGAGCGCACGTTGGCTGGTCGAGCGTGGAATCACTCTCTTCTGCACCGATCTCATCGCTATCGATGACCCGGACAAGTGGTGGGAGCCCACCCACACCGCCTTCCTCAAAGGCGGAGTTCCGATGGTGCAACAGTTGAACAATCTCAAGCGACTGGTCGGGAGGGAGTTCACCTTCATCGTCCTCCCCCTGCCGATGCGTGGCGGTACAGCCAGCCCGGTGCGGCCTGTCGCTCTGCTGCACCAATGATCGGGCCTGGCCCACACATCAATTCTGTACATAGGGGCGAATCGCCGCCACTGCCTTACCCGAACTTCTTCCGGCGGCCTGGCCGCCGGCGGTCGGCGCATTATCCGATTCCGACGTCCTCGACGAGAGGTGCCCATGACCAGCCACGTACTCGACCCGACCCCGCGGACGACGGTCGACGTGTTCTGCGCGGATCACCCGCCCGCGATCACCGTCGACCCGGGTGACACCGTCGTGGTCGGGTCGCTCGACGCGGCTGGCCACCTGGAACGTCAGACCGCGCCCGGGCAGGCGCGGCCGCAGATGTTCCCGAATCGCCGAGGACACTGCCTCACCGGGCCGATCGCAGTACGCGGCACACGACGCGGCGACATGCTTGCTGTGCACGTCGTCGGGCTGCACCCCGGCACCTGGGGCTGGACGGTGGCCGGCGCCAAGGAATCGCCGGTCACCCAGCGGCTCGGCCTCGCCGTCGGGTCGCCATCGTGGCTGCTCTGGGAGCTGGACGCCGATGCCGGCAAGGCCACCGAGTCCCGCGGGTTCGTGCGCAGGCTCGCCCCCTTCCTCGGGGTCATGGGCGTGGCGCCCGCCGAACCTGGCGAGCACTCGACAATCCCGCCGCGCGGCAGCACCGGGGGAAACATCGACTGTCGGGAACTGGTGGCCGGCTCAACGCTGTACCTGCCGGTCGACGTGCCCGAGGCGCTGCTCTACCTCGGTGACGGCCACGCCGCCCAGGGCGACGGTGAGGTGGGCGGCTCCGCGATCGAATGCCCGATGACCAGCGAGGTGGTCATCGACGTGGCTCCGGATCGGCCGTTGTCGTCG
>DASXJE010000190.1 GCA_036497565.1 Mycobacteriales bacterium | reverse complement strand
GAGCAGGCCCATCCGGCCGCCGGGGTGCAGGGACTCGGCGAGGTTGGTGAAGGCGCGGACGGGGTCGGCGAAGAACATCGAGCCAAAGCAGCTCAAGATCACGTCGACGCCGGTCGGTGCGCACGCGTGCACCTGGGCGTCTGCCTGCTCGAACCGGGCGTTGGTGATCCCCGCCGCGGCGGTCAGCTCACGCGCTCGCTCGATCATCCGGCCGGAGAGGTCCACGCCGAGCGCGGTGCCGGTGCGCACGTGTCGTGCCGCCTCTCGGGTCAGCGCGCCGGTGCCGCATCCGACGTCTAGCACGTCGTCGCCGGGGCAGAGCAACCCGGCCGACAGGAGGCGGCCTCGATGATGGCGGGTGGTCTGCTCGTAGTGTTCGGCGTGCTCGGCCCAGTGGTCGCCCTCCGGGCCGTCCCACGCGGCGGCCTGCTCGGCGTTGGCGATGAGAGACATGGCAACCTCCTAATACTCTCAATGGGAGTGCTCGACCAGGAGAGGGTCAAATGCCATCCGGGCTCACACCCACGTCCTACGCGGTCCTCGGCTTGCTCGCGGTCAAAGCCGTGGACCACCTACGAGCTCACCCAGCAGATGCACCGGGTCCGCCCCATCCCGCCGTCCGCAACAGCGCCATGTCAGAGTCCGCCCCGCGCCGCCCATCCCGGTGGTCTCGCCGCGAGGGTCGAGTGATCCGCTACTCGGCCCATGCCGCGATCCGTTCCGCGATCGCCTCGGGGGCCTCGATGTGCAGGAAGTGACCGACGTCGGGGACGACCTCCCTCGCGTGCGGGGCGGCGAACCGATGTCGGTCGTCGACCTGCGGGGGGAGGATGCAGCCGTCGTCGGCACCGTGGAGCTGCAGCAGGGGCACCGTGATCGGCTGAGATAGGCGGCGCGTCGCCCCAAGCATGCCGGGTCGCAGCATCGCCCGGTAGTACTTTATGGGCGCGGGCATGCTCGCCCGCAGGTCCTCGTGTAGCTCCGCCTGGAGAGCTGGATCGAGCGAGAGGTTGGGCGACCACTGACGCCAGAGGCGGTCGACGAGGGCGAAATCGCGGGCGGTGACCATCAAGCCGCTTCCCGGCAGTTGAAAGAGCCCCATGTACCAGCTCCGGCGTAGCTGAGCGAGGCGCGGCCGACTCAGGAACGTGAGTGGGTGGGGGATTGCGAGCGTGACCGCGCGTTCGATCCGCTCCGGCGCGGTGACGCAGGCATCGTATGTGATCAAGGCGCCCCAGTCGTGGCCAACCAACTCCACGGCTCGCCCGGGAGACCAGCGGTCGATCAGCGCGAGCACGTCGCTGGTGAGGGCTGCGAAGTCGAACGGCCCCGCGGTCGGGGACGGCGCGTAACCGCGAAGCCAGGGTGCGACGACGTGACGTCCGCGGCGGCCGAGCTCGGCAAGGAAGGGCGTCGCGGTCGGCGGATGGTCCGGGAAGCCGTGCAAGACGACCGTCGGCTGACCATTGGGATCACCACCCTGCAGCGCGTGAAAGGTGCCGTGTGGCAGGTCGAAGGTGACGTGGTCGAACTCCATGTGTGTCAGCCTCTTCCAAGAGCGGTCGGACGAGAGAAGCTGATGCTGGCTTCGATGTCTCTGGTTTTGGACAAATGCGACGTGCCGCCGCGGCAAGACAATGGACAAGATCGAGTGACCCGACGATCAATTGGCTGGTACTGGCTCGGTGTGGCCGTGGAGAGCCTTCTCGACGTCGGCGGCGATCAGATAGTGGTTGTTGAGCGCGATGGCGGCGGCGGACCCGGCGGCCGCGGCGTTGATCAGCTGGGCGGTGTGGTCCACGACGTTGCCGGGCGCCCACACGCCGTCGATGCTGGTGCGACCGGTGCGATCGGTGGCGACCCAGCCCTCGTCATTGAGTTCGCAGCCCAGGGCGGTCAGCAGCTCGTCGGAC
>DASXJE010000189.1 GCA_036497565.1 Mycobacteriales bacterium | reverse complement strand
GAACTCCTCGACGAGAAAGACATGGCCGCCCTGGTCGAACACGTCGACGAGTCGAGGTGCCAGGCCGAGCGGACCGAGAATCTCGAGCAGGCGGGCCTCGGAACGCAGGACGTCCCGAACATCCCTGTGCTGCCGGCTGGTCTGAACGTGTGGGCGGGCCTCTTTGATGACGACGTCTGAGCCGTCGGTGGTGTCGACCGCGCGGTAGACGCCGCCCTTGTTGGCATGCTGAATCGCCTGGCGTACGGCGAATCGCTCGGCGAGCAGGATCTCGCGCGGCTCATGGTCGGCGCGGCGCGGAGCGGATTCCCCTGCGGTGTCGGGAAAAGGCGACCTCGCCCAGGCCGGTGGCGCGAAGCGCGGCTCACGCCGGTCGTCGACGAGTCGGCCGTCGGGGTCGACGATCACCCGGCGATAGATGCCGTCATTGCTGAGCACGCGGCGGTCGACGAATGCACCGTACCGGTAGTGCACGAGGCTTCCCGCGACGTAAGCCCGGTCGGAGAGAATCCGCGGACCGTCGAGCCCCTCGGTCGCACGGTGCAGTCGTTCGGCCAGCCTGGGCAGGTCTTCGTCGGCGGCCGGATACGCGGTCAAGAACTTACCCGAGGAGGCTCGCGGGGCCCGTGCGGAATTGAGCTGCGAGACCACCTCGTCGGTCGCCGCGAATTTGAAGGCGCATCCCTCATCGAGAAGTACCGGCAGCGCGCCGGCGAGGACCGCCGGAGCCGATCCGAGGGTTGCGGACACGTGCAACTTCCAGCCCTGCGGCCGGATCGCTTGTCCGACGGGCGTGACATGACACCACGCGTCGTCCACGACGGTGCTCCAGGCGTCGTCCCCACCGCGCTCGGCCACCAGCGACCGGAGCAGGGTCAAGAGGGCGTCGGCCGATGGCCTCGCCGTTGCACTGCCTACTTCCACACTCACCGCAGCACCCCCCATGGGCACTTCATAGATTTGTGCTGGCCACGGCTGAGTGGCGAGAATCCCTGGGAGAAAAGAGAATCCCCCATGAGGCCCCCACGCCCCGAACTGCGACTGGCGCAACAGTAGGCGCCCGACCGGGTCCATTGTCAAGGATCGTTCAGCCGATAAGTGATTCGGCCTAAAGAATGTGACCTGGTGATCTCACCCGGTCACGGATTGTGGAAAAGCAGGCCGAGCGCGATCAGATAGCCGGCTGCTGGACCGACCAGCGCGACCAGGCAAGGAGCCACTGCAGCCGGGCGTCATCGGTCGGCTGTGCGGAAAACCGTTCCCAGGCTTCCTGCGCCGGCTGACTCGCGACCTGCTCGCCGTAGCCGGTGTAACGCAGCGTCTCCTCGACCGCGGCTGCCCGCAGCCCCGGCTCGGCGAACCACTGCGCCTGCTCGACCAACGCGGCCACCTGCTCGACCAGGGATCGCACCGCCCGCGCCGCACTCACCCGGTCCACCCCGGAGAGGTCGCGCTGGGCGAGGACGGCGCGTCGCCACCGCCGCGGGTAACGGCGGGCGAGCGACGGGGTGCTGGCAGGATCGCGCAGGACCCGCTCGACGACCGCACGGTGGGCGTCGAGTCCGGCCGCCCACGGCAACCGTTCCACCGGGGACGGCTTGTAATTCGCCCAGTACGCCGCCAGGTCGTCGATCTCGGCGAGCCAGATCGCCGTCACCGGAACGTCACGGGCGATCACGACCAGGTCCAGGCCGAGCGCCCGGGTCGTGCGGGCCGCCCAGCAGGCACCGCGCATCACGAGCGTGGCCGGCTCCGGGCGGGCTTCGATGACGAGCGTCGCGCGCTCTTCCGCCGCCGGTGGGCCGGCCGGGCACCATCCGGTCGCGTCGAGCAGCTCCGCGAGGTCACGCCTGTTCCGGCGGCTCTGCGGGAGGGCGGTACGCACCGTCACGGTCGGGCCGGCGGGACCCTCGGTGTCGCCGTAGCGCAGCGTCACCGAGGACCAGCCGACCGAGTCGCGTTCGTAGGCCGCGACAGCATAGGGAGGGATGTCGGGCGAGCTCAGCCCCCACACCGGGAAGGGAGGGGCACCGAGCATCTGATCGCGTTGCCGGCGCATGCGCTCGCGCACCGACGCGATCCACATGTCTCGCCCCGAGACGGGCGACTGCCCGGACACGTTATCGAGCATGAGCCCGCCCGGGGCGCCAGGCAATCGGGTTTAGGAAGGTCGCCCGGTTTCCCGGTCGACCGCCCGCGCGCCCAGGGTGGTCTGCAGCAGCGAGATCGCCGCCTGCTCCGGGTCTTGGCGCGGCTCGCCCCCGGCAGACGGGCCGTCGTCGAGCGGGCCGTCGTCGCGCGGATCGTCCCCGGAGGCCGTTCCGCCGTCGCCCTGGACGTAGTTGATCCGCCAGTCGACGCCGAGCACCTCACGCAGCGCCACCTGGGTCTGCGCGACGTTGCTCTCCTCGGACAGGAGCCGCGCCAAGGGCACCGAGGTGATCGCGAGGACCAGGGTCTCGCCGTCGACCGCCGACACCGTCGCGTTGAGCAACAGCGCGTGGGTACGCCGGCTACGGCGCTTGACCGCCTCGAGCACCTCGGGCCAGATCCGGCGTACCGCTGCGGCGTCGATCGCGCCGCCGCCCTGCTCCGGGGCCGGCTGGGCCTGGGCGGACGCGGGCTGTGTGGGCGGGGCCTGTGTGGGCGGAGCCTCGGCCGGAGGGCTTTCGGCGGGCGGCGGCGACTCGGACCGGGCCGGTTCCGGTCGCGGCGACCCGGACCGGGCCGGCTCGGCCGGGCCGGCGATCGACTGGCGACGCTCGAGTCGCTCGACCCGGGCCAGAAGAGCGGACAGGTCGGAGGAGGCACCCGGCAGCAGCATCCGGGCACAGACCAGTTCGAGCAGCAGCCGGGGCGACGTCGTACCCCGCATCTCGGTCAGTCCGGCGTGGACGACGTCGGCCAGCCGGGACAGGGTCGCCGTACCGAGCCGGGTGGACTGGTCGGTCATCCGCTCGAGTTGGTCGCCCGGACCGTCGATGAGGCCCTTGTCGACCGCGTCGGGTACGGCGTCGAGCAGCACGAGGTCGCGTAGCCGCTCGAGCAGGTCGGCGGCGAAGCGACGGGGGTCGTGACCGGCCTCCACCACCCGGTCGACCGTCTCGAACACCGCCGCCCGGTCCTGGGCCGCCAGGCCGTCGACGATGTCGTCGAGCAGCGCGGCGTCGGTGACCCCGAGCAGCCCGACCGCGCCCCGGTAGGTGACGCCGTCGGCACCGGCGCCCGCCACCAGCTGGTCGAGGACGGACAGGGAGTCGCGGGCCGAGCCGCCGCCGGCGCGGACGACGAGTGGCAGCACCGCCGGCTCGACCTGCACCCCCTCGGCGTCACAGATCCGCTCGATCAGCCCGCGCATCACCCCCGGCGGGAGCAGCCGGAACGGGTAGTGGTGGGTGCGCGACCGGATCGTGGGGAGCACCTTGTCCGGCTCGGTGGTCGCGAAGACGAACACGAGGAAGTCGGGTGGCTCCTCGACGAGCTTGAGCAGGGAGTTGAAGCCCTGCGTACTCACCATGTGCGCCTCGTCGACGATGTAGACCTTGTAGCGCGAGCTGACCGGCGCGTAGAAGGCCCGCTCACGCAGGTCGCGGGCGTCGTCGACGCCGCCGTGGCTCGCGGCGTCGATCTCGATGACGTCGAGGCTGCCCGGGCCGTCCGGCGCGAGCGCGATGCACGAATCGCACTTTCCGCACGGCGTCGGGGTCGGGCCCTGCTCACAGTTCAGCGACCTGGCCAGGATCCGGGCGCTCGAGGTCTTGCCGCAGCCGCGCGGTCCGGAGAAGAGGTAGGCGTGGTTGATCCGGCCGCTGGACACGGCATGAATGAGCGGCTCGGTGACGTGCTCCTGGCCGACCACCTCGGCGAACGTGGCGGGCCGATACTTCCGGTAGAGCGCAAGCGCCACGTCGTCCCTCCGTCCAGGCCGTCGCGACCGACCCTAGAACACGGTAAGGACCCCCCGCACACCCGCCAGAGCCTGCTTATCCTTGCTGCCTTCCGGCCCTGGGGAGGTTCGCAGGGTGTACGCCGCACGAGGGGTCTGCCGGCCAGTGTAGAGGCCGGTACCGACCACGGTGCACACCGCGCAGTCGGCGACGCCCGGCCGGCCCGGATCCCGTATCCTCGCCGACGGAGGATTCGCCTAGTGGCCTATGGCGCACGCTTGGAAAGCGTGTTGGGGGCAACCCCTCGCGGGTTCGAATCCCGCATCCTCCGCC